>MDVR01000071.1 GCA_001940725.1 Candidatus Heimdallarchaeota archaeon LC_2
GATTTCATTATATCTGATACCTCATCCTTATTGTTTGCATTGATTATCATCCATGCATTCTTGGATTCTTCACCTATTATCAGTTGATCAACAACCTTTTGATTCTTAAGTTCTGCAACCTTGGCCATTTCTTGTTGATATAATGGTTCAAGTGGGATTACAATTCCAGGTTTGCGAATGTTCATGAGATCAAGAATGGGTTGTACTGTTGTGAATGGTACCTGTTTTCCGTCGATTTCCATTATATCAAAAAGATATGGAGCAATTCTTATTTAAATAACTTATAATTATTATTACGATTTGATTGATTTATCTCGATCCAATATCTAGATACTAGATTCAGATTAATAAATTCATTTGTCACGAGGATCAACGAGACTCGTTTCTCAATTGAATTGTCTGATCAATGTAAAGATATGGGAATATTGGTAGGGATTTCATTATATCTGATACCTCATCCTTATTGTTTGCATTGATTATCATCCATGCATTCTTGGATTCTTCACCTATTATCAGTTGATCAACAACCTTTTGATTCTTAAGTTCTGCAACCTTGGCCATTTCTTGTTGATATAATGGTTCAAGTGGGATTACAATTCCAGGTTTGCGAATGTTCATGAGATCAAGAATGGGTTGTACTGTTGTGAATGGTACCTGTTTTCCGTCGATTTCCATTATATCAAAAAGATATGGAGCAATTCTTATTTAAATAACTTATAATTATTATTACGATTTGATTGATTTATCTCGATCCAATATCTAGATACTAGATTCAGATTAATAAATTCATTTGTCACGAGGATCAACGAGACTCGTTTCTCAATTGAATTGTCTGATCAATGTAAAGATATGGGAATATTGGTAGGGATTTCATTATATCTGATACCTCATCCTTATTGTTTGCATTGATTATCATCCATGCATTCTTGGATTCTTCACCTATTATCAGTTGATCAACAACCTTTTGATTCTTAAGTTCTGCAACCTTGGCCATTTCTTGTTGAATTATTAACTTTTTTACATCCTCAGGGATATGGGGGATCATTACGGATACTATATATTTATTCATTTTTTCATTCTTTCCTTTGGTTAGTTATTACAATAAATAACTAACTTTCATATTGTAATAAGGTAATATTTATTAAAATCATTTTGTTACAGTATTGTAACATGAATCCATTGTCAGATTTCCCATGTCCAATTGAGAAAGCTCAAGAAATATTAGGGAAAAAATGGTCAATATTATTAATTAGGGATATGTACGCAGGCAAAGCAAAATTTACCGATTTTCTCAAAGAAAATCCTAGCTTAAGCACAAGAATGCTTGCTTTACGCCTTAGAGAGTTGGAAGAAAATGGTTTTGTAGATAAAAGAATTGTGAGTACAACACCAGTTAGAGCTGGATATTTTCTTACGAAAAAGGGACTTAGTGTTCGTAAAATCCTATTAGCACTATCTCTCTTTAGTTTAGAATTTCATCCTGATTTTGAAATGAATAAAAGACAACATATATCCGTTGAGAATTCATTAATTTCATATTTTTCTAAAGATTGATTGATGTTCACAATTGTTTAGCAAATATTTCTCTACCGTGCTGTTGTTTATCATTTTTCTCCCGACTTCTGTTGAAAACTTTGCGAGTACTCCTTAAGTTTAAATAAATAATGGAAAGGCTTTGCTTTTATATTACTTGTTGATATTGATCACACAGGTGGATGTAAGTTAATTAATTCGATCGATTGTTTCCTTTATGAATTAATGATTCAGTAACTCTTAGAAAAAATTGCAGTTTTTTATATTCTAAAAATTGATAGATTATGCAAGAAGAATGTCAATTTTCTGAACGTTCGCTAATAAATTTTTCAATCTATTGACCCATTAGGGTATAATTTGGGTATAAACCAGTATTAATTCAGCCTTAAATTTGGTAAAAATTTTTTTATAGAGTATATCCTCGTGAGTTTAGTATAAAAAGGAGGTGAACTAATGAGAACGAGAAACTACATTTTATTTTTGGGAACAATTGGACTAATTCTGACATTAACGTTACCAACATCCGCTGGTGTAATGCATAAAGAAGATTTTATATGGGCTGATGGTGAGATCTTTGATAGTATAATAACACCAGCCACATTTAAGGCTCCAAACAACTTAAAATCGGTTGATAAGCTATATGTGTTTATGAATCTGGATGGACA
Source organism: Candidatus Heimdallarchaeota archaeon LC_2 (assembly GCA_001940725.1). Next base: position 2,199 of record MDVR01000071.1, read on the forward strand.
AAGGCTTGTTGCAGAGGCAGCCCCTTACGAGAAAGACTACAATGGATTTAGATTAATCTTCTAAGGTTAAATCAAATAATAATTTGACATATCAGAATCCACAAAACTTAATATGATTCTCGACAAGTAATAAACTATAGTACATATCCCAGTTAGAGCTGAAATACGAGGATCAAGTATATAATTCGTTTCCATGTTTAATCACTGGGAATACAGGTATTTGAAATAATATTGAAACGAATACAAAAGATTATCGGGTAGAACTAATAAAAACATCAAATTTAAATTCACCTCAGCAATGAACTGAATTACAAATTATAGAAATTAGAAAATTAAAAGATAAAAATGTTGATTAATATCATCATATAACGATTCTCAATCAATTTTTTAATAGCCAAACACCATATCTAACGGTTTATAAGCAAGTAAGTTCTATACTCTTTGAGGAAAGAAACTTCCTGATTATCAATTAATCAAACAAATTGACAAAACAAACTGAAAAAATGTTTACTAAATTAGTTATCTAATGCAGTAGAACAATTGAAATCAGCTGAAAAATACAGATGATTTCCAATAATAACATAGGGTGATACCATGAATTCAATAAATAATAACAACAACAAGAATCAAACAAACAATCAAAAACCAAGGTCAATCTCATCAATTAAGGGAGATGGAGAACATTTCATGTCTTATTACGATCATCATAGAAAAAGGGAACACGAACTAACTAAGAGGCGTAATAGAGCTGCATTAAGCAGTATGTTCTTTTCATCGAACCTGTGAAAAAATAATGATTGACCCTTTAGGGAAGCAAAATTATTGTGGTCTAGTAGGACCAGGGGTAATTCGTAATAATTGTATTACCCAATTAACTTCCTCTCAACAAGAAATTGAAAAGATCAACAAATTATAGATAAAAAAAAAATACGAGTGCCTCTCACAACTTATTGAATAAAGCATTTTGGTTAATATTGAAAATTGTAATTATTAATCTAATTGATCGATTCATACAGATCTATTTTGATAACAGAAATACGGAGATCAAGGTTCCTAATATACCTAATTTTTGATGCGACAGTATTTTTTCTTTATAAATACTGAATGCAAGTAGAATAGTAACAATTGGAAATAATGAAGCTAAAATTGATGCCACGTCTAATCTACCACTTTGAGCAGCCAAAGTAAAAAATACATTTGCCAAAGTATCTCCAATTCCAGTAATTGCAATCAGCTCAATTTTGAAGATTTCCCTCTTATTTAGGTTCCTTATTGAACTATTTCTAAATTTGAATATGATTAATATTGTTAAAAATACGAGTGAGAAAAATCTTAATATGGCTAGTGGCCAAAATACCGAATTAACTTTGAATTGGCTCACAAAAATAAAAAACATTCCAAAACCTAATCCAGATACCAATCCATAAGAGATGTTAATAATTTTACTTAGTTCTGAATCTGGGTTATTGCGCGAACCAATTGAAAGTAGAACTATTGAAATTATTGCAAGAGTTAATCCTATGATCTGTAGCTGACTAGGTATTCCATTGATGAATATAGAAAAAATTACAGGTAAACTGATTGCAGTTATTGCGGATATTGGAGATATAATACTAGTTGTTCCTTTGCTAAAACCATGATACAGAGTAAGTAATCCAATGGCACCAGCGATTCCTCCTAGAGCAGACCATACTAACTGTCCAGCTTGATAATTTTCGCCTGTAAACACAATAATAGCAAATAAGGTTAGTATTCCAAATATCTGTGATAAAAATAAAACCAAAATAGTGCTTTGTTTTTTTGACGCTAAACCTCCACTGAAATCACTGATACCCCAAGAAATTGCGGCCAAGAGTCCAAAGAAAATAGTCAAATTCACAAATGAAACTCATTTATTCAAGATATAAATATTCTTACAACCGACAAAGAAGAGTCAATATGAAAAAAATGAGATTATTATTAGTGGTATTTTTAATTATCCCATTCTGAATCCATAAAATAGGTTCAATCTAAATTTGTTTATGTTAATTGAATTAATTCAGGAGATCAATAAAAAGCGTTTTTTGGATTATATTCATGGATTCACCTTTAAAATTGGGTCCAGTTTTAGGAGAGTCGTTCGATGGCCACAAGTAAGCCTACACATAATCGCAATTGTAATTTCCATTCCAATTATAGCTTATGGAGGAGATTGGGGCTATCATCTATTCTTTAGAAATAATATATTTTTTCAAATTTTTTTATTTCCAGCTGTACCGTTAGGCGGATTAATTCCTTTTATGTTACCCCCTGTTATCTATCTTTATGGAAAAAAGGAAAAGAAACCATATTTGGAATCATTAGCTTTTGCATTAACTCAAGCTGCTGTACTTGGGGTTTTTTGGAGTTCAATTTATAAGGCTATAACTGGTAGAATCGGCCCTGAAATATTTGAAAATATTGAAAATGATTACAGTAAAGAATTTGCTTTTGGCATATTACGAAATGGTGTCTTTCATGGTTGGCCTTCAGCACATACTGCGATTGCGTGGGCAATGGCAGTAGTGTTGTATTATTATCGATCTGAAGATAAAACAATTAATCAAGGCTCACCAAAAGATACACCTAAATTGTTGCACTACAAAAAATATGCATTTGTATATGCCTTTTACATAGGTTTTGGAGTGTCAACCAATATTCACTGGTTTTCAGATGCAATAGCAGGAGCATTGATCGGTGTTAGTGTAGGATTGTCAGTAACTCGGACATATTCAAGATACTGGAAAATTGATAACCAAGAACAATCAAACACCAGAGTTATTTATCTGGTTTTTTTCATAATGTTTATTCTTATAATCTTCTCATTTATAACCAGTGAAAATTTAAAATTCGCATTTAATAAATGAAATCCTCGTTAAGGAAAAATGAGTGATTTCAATTCATTATTAATTGGAACATCAGGAATGACATAATAATGTAACACCTGATTTCGAATTTGATGTAGATTATTTTTCTAGTTAAATTATCAGCAAATACAAAAGCAAAATATTAAAATTCAACAACGCTAAGATAATATTATGAATAAAATTTCTTTGGATCAACGAGTGTTAAGTTTGTTTGAAGGAGGTTTTAAACGAATAAAAGCATCCGAAGAGCAAATGAATCGAATAGATACTTTATCCAAGGAATTAACTGATCTCTGCGATTTATCACGTGAAGCAGCAAGCCAATTAATATTTTATTCCATTATTAAATGGCAAAATGAGACTGATTTAAACTTCGAAGATGGACTTATTATGACTTATACAGAACGCCTCAAACATAAAACAAGAATGTTTGAGATTGGTAAGGATTGTGTCGCACAATTAATTTCTTCTCCCCTAGAAATTGCTAAAATTAACAAATATATAGATAAAAAAATGTATGAATACCTATCTCAGCTGATTGATCAAAACGAATCTGAGTAAGGTTGTGAATTACGGCTCAATCTGATCAAAGGAAAAAACTTTAATTTGAATTCTTATTTTGATCCTTTAGAATTTGACTCCTTATTGAATTATTTCAATATCACAAAAAACTATAACCAATTAGCAGAATTTATTACTCACGTTGACTATAAACTGATTATCTAATGAAATTCTGTCGATTTTGTGGTTCAAAGCTACCTACCGGATCTAATCCAAAATTTTGTCCCAAGTGTGGAAAAAATATTGTTACTAAACCTAAATCACAATCTAGACCTCCAGTTAGAGTAATTAAACCAAACTTAATTCATCAACCTCAGCCTTTAGAGAGAAAAACTACTAATTTTAGACCTCAGGTGGAAAATCGCAGAAGTATCAGAACAAAAAAAATTAAAGCAAAAAAGAAAGTGAAAACTGTTAATATTGAACATAAATCCAAAATGAAATTAACAAGCAGGCAAGCACAAATTGTTTTCAATCAGAAAATGGAATCTATTCTTACTAGAATAACTGAGACTAACGATGCACTTGCCACTAGAGATTCATATCAACTTGCGGATCATCACACAATAATGCTCCATATTGAGGAATTGAAGGATCTTGTTAAGAGTCCTTTATTTGAAAGTTCGAATTTGGAACACAAAAAAAGGCAAGTATCATTAGATAGTTCTGCGATTATTATAAGAATTTCTGAATATTTAACTTCGCATCTTAGTTCTTTTGGTCTTGATATAATCCGTGAAAAATGGTATCAATTAAAAGAGCAACAAGCCCATTCAGAATTAGATGTAGAAAGGATAAATTTACTATTAATTGATGCAGATAAACTTGAAAAGAATTTTAATTTAATAGCTTACAGGCTTGAATCGAGTACAAGGAATTCTGTTCCAAGGTCTGTAATATTTGCGTCATATCCTCAGGTTCATCATTATTATTTCACTGAAATAAAAAAGCAAATACCTTCATACCTGGAGAAAATTAAAGAATCTGGCTTCCATCGATATTATAATAATGAGAAAAAATTGTTATTAAGAATACAATATTACTTTGAAAGTGCAAACCTAGAGATGTTCGCGCCATTTGAACTATATTCAATAATTACTAATTACTTAGATACAAAAAACAATGTTTATCGGAAAATAACAGCGAAAAAGAAAAATATTGAAAAGAGTTTGATTGAAGGTTATCAACAATTCAAAACAATTAGGGATGAATATATTCAAATAATGGCTAAAGTGTTAAATGAAATTCCTCTTGATATTCTCCTAATGGGAGAAGGTAAAGAAGACGATACTACATTTAAACATGAAGAAATAACAATAGATACGATTTCAGCATTACAAGAATTGGGTAATAATGATAACCAAGGATTAGATGAATTAAGGGATCTCAATGATCTTAAAGCAATAAATAAGTTAAACAGTTCTAATAAATTAAATGATATTGAAGATTTGGAGAACCTATCTGAGATTAGTGAATAATTTGTTTGATGGGGAATTTTCATAAGAAATTTTCAACGCGATATATTGAATTGTTTTTAAATAAGAAAAATTCACTTGATTTATAATGTCAGTTGACCGTAGAACCACAGTGAAGAAGAAGAAGCGCTGGGGTAAGATTTACGAATATACACCTTTAGTTAGAGCTTCCGTTTTGGACGAGGAACTCGTTAAGGAAATTGAAGGAGAACTAAACAAACCGGGAACTTTTACTCCTCAATCAATTGCTAAAAAATTCGATATTAAAGTTAGTCTAGCAAAGAAAATATTAGCTCATTATGTAGAGCAAGATAAACTCACAAAGGTTCATTCAAAAAGTAAATATCAAATCTACACAAAGTGAATATTGTTATTAATTTAATCTTTTATTTATTTATCTTCTTGTTAAAATATTGAGTTTAATTTTGTATTATTTATGATTTCAGTACTATCGGAACTTTGATTTTAATTGCTCTTGGGATAATCCCGTTTTCTAATTTTCTACCTAAAGCGAGTTGATTACTGGGGTCTCCATGAATTAAAATTATTTGTTTTGGTTTTGTATGATTAATCAAATCAGCAATTCCATCTGAGGAAACATGCCCTGAAAATCCAAATCGCATAATTTTAGATCTTATCTCAAAATTTTTTGTACGATTTCTACCAATTGAAAGTTCAACATTTCTTTTACCTTCAAGAATTTCTCTACCTAATGTACCTTCAGCTTGATATCCAGTAATTGCGATTAAGTTCCCTCGATCTTTTGCTGCAAATGATAAGTGAGTATGAACTGGTGATGGCATAAACATCCCACTTGTTGTAACAATGATACATGGTTCTTGTGATTTTCCAATTTTTCTTCGATAATCACCTGTGTGACCTATAGATGAATTCTCTCTTGTTATTTGTATAATATTTTTATATTCGAAGGGATTTTCTATTTTCTCCCTTCGTAATCTTTCAAGGATTGGTTGATCAACCCAAAATGGATTTAGATATTTCTTTGTGATCTCAATCATTTTATTAATCATACCATCAATGTATATCGGGTATGATTTTATGACTTCAGTTAATACTGTCAATAGTTCTTGGGATCTACCAACTGCAAAAGAAGGAATTATAACTTTTTTACCAGATTCTAAAATTGAAATAATTTCAGAAACAAATTCCTTATTTACTTCCTGCCTTGGAACAATATTTCTTACACCATTTGTGCTCTCTGTGATTAAAATATCAATCTCTCCTTCTGGCATTTCAAAACCATCGAAAAATGGTGTCTGCTGATCGTTAATATCTCCAGTGTACAACACTCGAGTTCCTTTCCAATCAATAAGAATCATTGCAGCACCCAAAATATGTCCTGAATTGTAAAATTCTATAAATATATCATCTGCAATTTTGGTTCTTTGACGATACTTCAAGGTGACAGTACTTTCAATTGCTCTTTCCATACCAGAGAGAGTCCAATGTCTGGTACCCTCTATCTTATGATGATCTTGCCAAAGCAAGGTAACAATATCCAATGTAGGCTCCGTCATGAATAGTTTTCCATGATAACCATTTTCCCATAATGCAGGAAGATATCCAGAGTGATCCACATGAGCGTGTGATAATACTACTGCATCAATTTCATTTGCCCGTTCTTTAATACCATCTGGTCCTAATGATAAGGTATCTGGTTGTAATTTTATCCCAGCTTCTAATAATATTGTGTGGTGTCCATCTTCAAGAATAAATGCAGAACGCCCCACTTCTTCTGCTGCCCCATAGGCAGTAACTTTTAACGTACCTCGTACGTTTTCGCGAATATTTTTCATATTTATATACCTCGGAAATAGCTAATTAAAGCTGCATTAATACCCTCTCATGTTCTAAATTGAGGCGAATTGATTTCAATCAATTCAATTAATGCTCCTTAATTTCTAATTGATATCCATAATATAAAAATGAGTGTGAATTAACAACATACAATGATGAGGTTATAGCACTTTAATTTTTTATTTAGTTACAATAATCCAATTTTTAATATGGTACAATATAGGTAATTGGTCCATTTTTAATTGGATGTTTGGCAAGTACCTCTGCTTGAATACCTGATAAATAATTATTACGTAAGTCATCAGAAATTTCTTCAACAATAAACCAGCCAGTTTCTACACGAAGATCATTTTCAAATACTTCAAACATATCTTCCTCGAGTTCATATTCAGTTATTAATAAATCAACCAATTGATTTAATTCTTCATCAGTATCAACAAAAAACCTACCGAATTCCAATTCACCATCTGAAGAAATATCATCAAATTTCCTTCTTATTTGAGAAGCCCGTTTTTTGAATCTCTGGACCAACTGAATACTATCTTTGGATCCAGATGTACAGAAATGAACAGTAATTCTAGTTTTGTTTTTCACTCTATTTAAAACAATTTTTGCTGTTTCTTTGGATCCAACAATTGCAGAATTTAATTGTAGCGAGATAAAACCCCTTTGACTTAATTTATTGAAGTTTGAAGTAGTAAATTCATATTCATTTAAATTGACAAAATCTAGATTATTTTGATCAGCGAATAGTATCAATTCTTCTATATCATCTTCTGTATTCGGTATAACTGGGATCTCGAACCCTATAGAATGATTTGGATACTTTTTCTTTGTTTCCGCTGCAATCTCCCAAATTGGTTTTGCTCGGATTTGTTTTGGGTGAAACCTTAATTCATCAAGCCCAGCTTCAAATAATTGATCAATTAAATTTCGATTTTCTTTGAAGAAAATTCCACTGGTATACAAGTGTAGGTGATAACTTTCTCCAAATTTTGCTCTAATTTCCTTAATATAATTTATTGTTCTCTCCGGAACTTCCATAGGATCACCACCCGTAATTCCAACACCCTCAGCTAGACATGTTTCAGACTCATCAAAAATTTCATTAAGGTCATCGTGATTAGGAGAGATCTTTCTTTCATTGATGTAAACATCATCAATTTTTTGCCTATCTTCAGGAATAGGACAGTAGGCACAACCGACAGAACATGATCCAGTTGTGTACAATACAATCTTTTCTCCATTAATGCATTTGATGCATCCTTCACTCAGATCACCAATACGCATGCTCCCAGAGGGACCATATTCTACTATCTCTCGATTCACGTTATTTTTAGTTTTATGCAAGGATTATAAAAAATTTTGATAAGGTTGATATTCAGTGTGAGACGTAAAAATAATTAAAATTATCAGATCATTAATATTGTTTTACGTTTTAGTACATTGCATTAGAATCTTAAAAAAAGGTTTAATCTATTTGGAACTTAATGGTCACAATTCTGGATGGATTAATTTACCTAGCCATATTTTGGTTGGTTTTACTTTATCTTTCCAGTCGAATAAATTTTCAAAGATTTAACTTATTAATCGCTCCTCTAATCATTGTGTGGAGAACTGAAAGATTTATTGGATTAATTAAAAAAATAAGTGGTTCAAGATTTCAAAAATTTTGGCGTAAGATAGGAGATGGTTCCTCTATAATCTATATTACATTATTTGCAGTATTACCTATAGTATTACTCATTAATATATTCAAAGCGTTATTGGGAAATCCATCTGCAATTCTTGGAGAAAATCCAATTAATTTCATTGATTCCTCGGTGTTAATAATTATCTTACCAATATTTTTTGCTTTATTTGTCCATGAATTTGCTAAACTGATAATGGCTTTGGCTGAAGATGCTGAAATCGAAAAAGTTGGATTGATGGTTGTGGTTGCCATTATTGCACCATTTGTCCAATTGGCAAATAAATCGGTTAAGAAACTGAAAAGACGCCCACGTATACGTATATTGACAATCGGAATGTTTGCCAATTTAATTTTAGCAATGATGTTTATCCCAATGTTGACTAATCAAGATAGGATTGTGTCTATTTTCTACGATGAACCTAGTGGGGCAATGATAATAGGATTAGACACAAATTCACCAGCCAGTTTTTCTTTACAAAGAGGTGATGTCATTATTGGTATCCAAAGAACTCAACTAAATACAATAATTAGTTCACAGGAAATAAATTCAAGTGCTCAATTTGTATCAGCTATGAGGGTGATACCACCTGGTGAATCTTTTATTTTAGTGTTACAAACATTTAAACTAACTTTGAAAGGGGATTTACCACCACCGGATGCTCAAATAACATTGGGGTCCTATATTGGGATTGAAGTTTATGATTATCGGGAAAGTAAATATGATTTCCTCTCACCATTAACTCCATTCTATTTTGAGGAATTCATAATTTGGTCAATATCAATTAATCTAATACTTGGGCTATTTAACGTATTACCAATTCCATTTAGTGACGGTGAAAAGCTTCTTGATGAATTAATCGATGGTTTTCAAATTAAAAAAGCGGAAAGGGCTAATTTGAAAAGATTAGCGTTTTCAATATCTATTTTACTACTTGCTATGAATATTAGGTATACTTTTCTATAAAGAGATTAATTTTTCAAAATAGCTAATTGTCCGTATCAAGAATATTATAGTTATCATTATGATGGATTGAATCAGAGCTGTTAACGAGCAAATGAAAATCCCACAATGCAATTTCTGTGAAAGACCTGCAGCATGGCGAAGACCTGTTGATGGTGATCGATTGTGTGTAGCTCATTTCAACAAAAGTTTCATTAGAAGAGTGCAAAGAACAATAAATCGTTATAAACTATTCACTAGAAAAGATATTATTGGAGTAGGAATATCTGGAGGGAAAGATAGTGTGGTTCTTCTAGATGTTCTTGCTAAATTACAAAAAAAATACCCTACCAAACTAATTGGAATAACTATTGATGAAGGTATTGAAAATTATAGGCAAGAGGGTTTAAAGTATGCTCGTGAAGCAACTGAGAGAGCCGGCATTGACCACCACATTTTCTCATATAAAGAAAAATTTGGTCATGATTTGGATACAGCTTTAATCTTACTAGGACCAAATCGTCAGGCTGCATGTAGTATTTGTGGACCATTTAGACGTAAATCATTAAATGAAGCTGCAAGAGAAATTGGTGCTGATAAACTGGCAACCGGTCATAATGCAGATGATGAAGCTCAAACCTTTCTTATGAATATATTTAGAGGCGATATGTTGAAATCCCTTCATAGTAATCCTTATCCACGATTCAAGAATGAATCATTTATCAATCGAGTAAAACCTCTTAGGAAATCTGAAGAACAAGAAATTGTATTGTATGCAAATTTCAACAATTTACCTTATCAAGAAACACCATGCCCTTATGCCGTTGAAGCAGCCAGAGGAAAAGTTCGGGATATTTTAACAAATTATCAGGAACATGATCCAGCAATCATCTATTCGATTTTGAACTCTGCTGATGCTTTCTACAATTTATCTGATAATGTACCTAGACATATTGAACATGATGGAAATAAACCTATTATAAAATGTGAGAGATGTGGTGAACCTTCTAATAATCAGTTTTGTGGGACTTGTAAAATTGTAATTCAAATAGAAAATAATCTATAATCCTGGAAAGTAAATTGTATCTTCGTCTTGAATTGCTAATCCATCTTCAACTAACTGCTTAACTGCATTTTCTATCCGATTTTGATCCCAATTTAGAACTTTCGATAGCTGAGAAATTGACGGTGAGATACCTTGTGATGCTGTTAATATTTCCTTCCCATCTGAAGATAACTCTCTAGGAATGAAATAAATTAGTTCTAATTTATCCAATTTATCAATACGGGGAATTAGTTGCTCATCAATAAGAAATGTAAGGGCTTCAACAATATCGTTATCTCTCAAATGCCAATTATCTCTTGTTTCTTTAAAATGAGAACTTAATTTTTCTTTAGAGATAATTCCTCCATAATGTGTTAATTCATCATGACCAATCAGTAATAATTCTCTTGCTAGCAATTTAACAAAATCTTTACGTCGAAATTTGGGGGACTTAATTTTTCCTGATGTTCCGACAAAGGCAGATTTTCCAGCTTCTGTTCTAATTTTTGAAAGTGATTCTGTTAGGATTCTTGATGATCGTAGAGTCTTCTTGTTAATTTTTTCTCTTTGTTCAATTCCTTTTACAAGAATCTCCTTTTTTGCCTCTTTGTCTTTTTTTTCTACATCTTTTATACCCTGGGCAAAATTTGCAAATGCATCACTGACTTTATTATTATTGTCCCGATCTTTTGAATCCACAATAAGATATTGTCTTTCTTATTGATAAGTATAATCAAAATACATAATTCAAAAAATGAAATTACAAGCTCGGATTTGTGTAATGGAATAGCATTAATGTTTATCTAATAAGTAAATTGTTTGGAACTATGTTTTGAGTGATTTTCGTTTCATGTATAGGGTTCCTCCACCAACTATAGATGAAATTACAATTAAACCAATGAAGAAGGGTGATAAGACATTATTATCTGAATCTGAACCTGTTGTTGAGTTGGAAGTAGTAACAGTTGATGAAAAATCGTTTGTAGATGTATTTGGTTTAGTAGTGGTTATATCGATTGAGAATTCTAGAACTACAGATATCTTCACTAATGAAGGAAAAGAATTTCCACCAGCATCTACAACCCTTAGAGTAATAAATTTGGTACCTATAGTGTAAAATTGAAGAGAGATGTCAATATCTGAATCCCCATCCCAATTCCCCGTTTCATTAATTACACCATTAATAGAAAGTTCATATAAACCCGAAGTGATATCTTCAATCTCCCAATGAAGATCAAATTCTTGAAATAACAATACTTCATGATCCTCGGGTTGCGAAATAAAAAGAGGATTTGTATCGTCTGATCGAACTAAAGAGTAAGTTTGGACAAATGAATGACCTAATTGATCAATTCCACTAACAATAAACTCTGTTTCAATATAATATCCATTGATTAATGAAGCATCAATAGTTATTGCCTGTTGTCCAGTGACATTAATTAATGTAACTAAATCTGATCCATCTTTTTCTAATGTAAAATTATAGTAGCTCGCATCATAAACATAACCAATAGATACTTGTCCTGAGAAGACTTTTTCGGGGATTGATTCAAATAAATTTAATTCAGGCGGGTAAGCATCAAATCTAAATATTTGAGCGAAATTGAACATTGTATTCCAACCATAGCTTGTTGACTCTATAAGATAATCTGCTTCTATAACATCTAAATCGACTAAACTGATATTGATAATATTAGATAATGACTTTTCATTTTTATATACGATATGCCTAGCAATTACACTCAAAGTGAACTCCTGATCAGTGGCATCACCAATTCGATAATTAACTACAAAAATGTAAATTCCGGTATGTGGAATGATAACTTTGGCAGTTTCTGGATTATTAGAAGTAATAGCTCCCGGAGTTATAGAATTTTCTGACAATAGCTCTTTATTCTCAGGTATAATATAAAGATCAAAATCAGTTGTAATTTTGGGCCATGATAATATAACGCTTAAATCCATTCCTTTTTCCAAATACATCTCGTAAGTACGTTCAAGTTCATCTTTATCATCGAGAAATTGCAATTCCTCTGAAGGAATCGTTTCTTCTTTATAGAGAAATTCAGGGCGTGATATTTTGAAGTCAGTTGGGAGATTGATATTACTAAATTCTAATATGGGATTTGAGGTCACATTTGTCCACTCCAAACCAATTGTGTCATTTGTTAAAGGGGTACCGTCAAGTAGAAATTCATTATTTGAAGTAGAGATCGATGCTACTGGTTCAGAAAAATCAGCAATTTTTTCACTAACCCAAGCAGATCTAATGCTAATTGGATCTAGTAAAACTGCCTGATCTGAAACAGCTGTTGCATGCAATGCAATTGTGAAATATCGATTATGGGTCCCTGCCAAAGTATCACCAGATAATGTATCTCCAACTCTGTATGATGAGACATTGATCAACAATCTTTGCATTTTAGGTGACGCATTAGGCGTACTATTATAGAAACCAGACTTAATATAATTAATATTTGAAAGGGCAATCACAATTCCATCATTGTCATAAACGAAAACATCGAGAACCGTTTCTTCAAAGGTCCATTCAACCTCTATTGCTAAAGTATTTGCAGATAAGACATCTCCAATAAATTCTAGGTCGTAAAATCTCCAATCACCACTTGATTGTCTCCAAGACCAATCAATTCCACCAAATACTGCATTATCCATTGGTCTATTGGTTAATCCATTAATTTCACTCCACCCATTACTTGAATAGTTATTAATCTGTAAAGGTACACTATATGTATAAGGAGCTAATGCATAACCACTTTTATTTCCATTAAATTTAATGAAACCCTGATAAAAACCTGGTGTCTGATTATCATCTGGATTAATTGTAACATTATAATTCATATTATTAGAAGTTGAAAGAACAACACCAGTATCCAAAACTCTTTTGTAAGCACGAATTCCAATGGTATATGATGCGAGTGGGATTGTATCTCCATCGTCATTATCGCGTAATACTGAATCTTGAATAATTATAATTGTGTTCTCCGTAATAACATCTGAATTCCCGAATAAATTCAAAATAGTATAATCAGTAGATGAAAATGTTGCCCAGGTTCTTTCATTATCATCTATAATTCCATCACCATTAAGATCTATATGCTCTCCAAGTATAAATACAAAGGAACTTCCTGCATCCCGAGTTTTAATAAAATCCTCATATGGAATTGTCAGAGTTAATTGAATAAAATCAGCTTCTTGCAGAGCAGTTAAATTAAACAAGTCCTTTATTTTATGATAATTATCATTTTCAGTTGATGTTAATAAGGATTGGGTAGAATTATAATAAGCCTCAAATTTGTATGC
>MDVR01000072.1 GCA_001940725.1 Candidatus Heimdallarchaeota archaeon LC_2
ACATCTTCAATAACTTTTAGATTTGCAGGTTCATTATCAATAAATGCAATTACTTTATTCCCATTGTCTTGGAAATATTGAATACCCTTAGCTTTATAGCTGGTAATATCTTTGTCTAATGTATTTGGCAGTGGATTCATATATAGAAGATCTGGAGTAAAGGAAACTCTGTATTCCTTTCCCAAAACATTCAAAGAATCCAAGGTTATATCTTGGAGAGTTTTTGATCTTCCTGTGTTTAATCCAACTTTTGTATTATTCTGAATCTGAAACCATCTGATTATTTCCAAAACACCTCTAAATGGTCGGTGACTTAATAGTATTGTATCCTCTTGCCACATCTCAAATCTAACAAATTCGACAATTTTCATTCTTTCGTTTTCATCAAAAACAATTTCAGGTAACCAATCTTGAATATGCCATTCTTCAAAAACAATATCAACTAAGGTTAATTCTTGAAAATATGAAGTGTTAAAATTGGTATCATATTTTTGTAAGACATATAACAAAGGAATTCTAATATCAACAATAGTATCATCAATATCAAATACAATCATTAGCTGCGAATCAGGGAATTGTTTCCTCATTGAATGATAATGATTGCTTAATGATTTCATCCAAGACATTGATAATCATATTGACAAAATTGAATTGATAATGATATTGTTAAGCGAAAGGCTAAATTTATCTTATTGATCTCCACTCATAAAAATTTGAAAGCTCATTTTAAATTATTGAAAATAATTTTTTATTGATTTAAAAGACAGAGATTTTAGTTCTAACCCGAAATTGTCAGTCGGTTAATTCTGTGAATACTTGTCTATAAATATGAACTAATTTTTCGATACTTTTTAAATCCACAGCTTCATTTTGACCATGTCCATTTAACGCCAACGGACCGAGTTCAATTCCTGGTATATCTAAACTAGTGAAATAACGGGTATCACTAGCTCCACCTAACTTTTCACCAACTGTTAAAATTTCAAAACCATTTTGTTTTGCAAATTTACTTGTTATTACGGCTAAAGGATGTGTAGGGTCCACATTAACCGGATCAATAGCTAAGATAATATTACTTTTAGTTTTTACATTATAAGTTTCAAAATGTTTAGAAATTAACTCTGCCAATATTTCATGACTTGTATTATCCTTCAACATTGAACGGATGTCAAAAGTGATTTTACCTTTACCGGTCTCTTTATTCACTTCCATTAAATTAGGGCATATAGAAGGACCAAATTTACTAGGAACTATAGGCCAATTTAATGATCCAATTGAGGCCAAAGCATGCATTATTCCAGTTAGTCCCTTAGAATAATTGATTTCTGATTTCTCTTCTTTTGTCACAAGTGTGTTTACAGTTTCCAGTAATACTTCACTTGGAACTGAATTAGTTTTGGAGGAAGATGAAATTACATTAATTACTGGTTTGTCCATACTATATTTTCCAGCGACCATCATTGCATGAATGTCTGAACCTAACAAAAATCCCATACTGTGTAAACTTTCAGAACCTCCTCCTTCCTGGCTTATGAATTTTTTCGATTTTACCTCCCCTTCTATTGTGTGATAATTCAAATCAAATTCATACTCAATTTGTGTACCTCCCCGTCTTTTGGTTACGATGACTGCTTCACCACTTCCTTCAGCATTAATTACATAATTTGGAAGTAGATTATTAGATTTTAGAGCTTCAATCACTTGAGGAACTGAATCCAAACCACCAATCTCTTCATCCCCACTTAATGCGATTACAACATTTCCCTTCTTAATTTTAAAATCCTTAAACGCTTCTAGAAACGCAGCAACCCCTCCTTTCATGTCTCCCGACCCTCTTCCCCATAACTTCCCACTATGAACTACAGGTTCAAATGGGGATGATTTCCAAGCTTTAAGTTCTGTCTCAGAAACGGGAACAACATCAATATGACCCAAGAATAAAACAGTAGGGCCCTCCAACTCCCCTTTTTTGTATAAGACAACTGGATAAATTTCATGAATTTTTTCTCCATTTTTCATGAAATAACAATCTTGAACTTGAAGTGAAGTATATCCATATTTCTCCCCATAACTGATTATATAATTCGCACAATCGTTATTAGGGAAAACGTTATGATCGGGATTAATTGAAGTATCAAAAGCTACCATTTTCGACAATACTTCTATAAGCTGGTCTTGAAGGCTCATAAATCCTAGATAAAAAGTAGTATTCAAATTTAATGAGATTGTTAACAAGATAATATTAGCATTGTTAGAAAATAAATGATCTTCACTAGATCTTTCAAATGTTATAAAACATATCATCATCCTGTAATGAATTAGTAAAACTGAAATAAACCAAATTCTAAATCTGTATATATGGCAGATTTTGATGTCCAGAAATTCAAAGAAATTTATGAGCGGGAGGTTGTAAAACTCATGCGTGATTCGAAAGTCCCCGGTTTAAGTGTTCTAATTACAAAGAAAGGAAAAACAATTTATGAGAGGAATTTTGGTTCCAGAGAATGGACTGGAACTAAACCAACTACATCAGACACACTCTATGGTATCGCTTCAATGACAAAATCTATGACAAGTACAGCCATTCTTATGCTTCAAGAGCAGGGAAAATTAGATATTAAAGATCCAATTTCAAAATACATTCCAGTTTCCATTGGTATCGAAAATATTCCTATTAGAGTTGAAGATTTAATGTGTCATGGTTCTGGATTACCAAATCTTGCCAGTTATTCCGCGGTAATTAAGAATGAGGAATTGACTCCTTTCAACATACCAAACTTACCAATGGGAAATTGGGATGACTTTTATTTTCATGTGAATGACGCCCAAGATTGGTTATTTGTTAAACCCCGAGAAAAATTTTATTACAATAATGATGGATATACAATGCTAAGCCAGATTATTGCTAAAGTAAGTGGAACTTCCTATGAAGAATTTATGGAAAAACAGCTCTTCCAGCCCTTGGGGATGAATCGAAGTACATTTGATCGAGACAAGTTAGAAAAAGATTCAGACGTTAGTAAGGGTTATTCAACTGAACCTGATGAAAAAGGCTTGAAGAGAAAACCTAAACCTCATTTATCAAGTATATTTAACTCTGGAGCAGGAGGTCTTAATTCATCAACAAGAGAAATGACGAAGTACATTCAATTCCATCTTAATCAAGGTAGAGTAAATGGAAAGCAACTAATCGCTCAAGAGCTAATTGAAGAAATGCATAAAGCTCAAAATTCAATTGATAAGTCCGAAAATTATCTGGTAGTAGATGAAACACAAAATTATGGATATGGTTTTGGTATCATAGAGAATTTTCATGGTGTTAAGGTTATTATCCATGGAGGTGCATCCGGTGTCTCAGGCGGGGTAGTTCTATTCATTCCTGAATTAGAGATAACTTATACCCATTTGTACAATGTTGGATGGTTAAGTGGTCACATTACCTATATGGCTCTTTTAGCACTAATCGGTAAAGATCCTGAAGATTTACCTTTTCTAAAAAGACGTAAACATTTCAAAAAGTTACAAGGTAGCTACATGGCATATAGAAAGAATATGGAAGTTAAAGTGATTCAGAAAGCAGGTCTATTATACATCGAGAGTGACATTATTGAGAAAACATCAGAACCACTTATCCCTGTAGATCCGAAAGATCCTTGTCCCACTAACTTTTATTCTTATAATCCTTTTGGAAGGCAATTGATACAGTTTTATGATTCAGATAATGATAATATTAGATTTGACTATGAAAGAAACATATTCAAAAAAATCGATTATAAGCCTGAATTAGAATAATTCTAATTCTAATTTTAATTAATTCATCAATCTTGATATATTCTACCTTACAGATGAATTTTAGTTAGGAAAGATTCAATTGGATAAATTTAGTTAACACAATAATTAATTAGACCCCTTATTTGAAGAACATAATATGACAGTTAGTATAGGAAAAGCTACGTGGGAAGGAGATTTAAAACAAGGTAACGGTACAGTCGAATTAGTAAAAAGTGGGATATTTAAAGGGCCATTTACTCATGCATCAAGATTTGTTAATGGTGCTGGAGAAGGAAAAACAAATCCTGAAGAATTGATCGGTGCAGCTCACGCTGGATGCTATGCGATGTTTCTATCTGCGTTATTAACAAGCAACGGTACCCCTCCAACTAAATTAGAAGCAACTTCATCACTTAAATTGGGTGAAGGACCAACAATAACAAAAATCAAATTAAAAGTTATTGGAAAAGTTCCAGGGATTGAATTTGCTAAATTCGAAGAACTAGCTAAAGAGGCAAAAGAGAAATGTCCAGTTTCGAAAGCTCTTGCAGCAGTCGAAGAAATGCTTCTTGAGGTTTCACTTGACTTATAATAAATTAGCGAGTTAACCTTTTATCATAAATAATTATATAGATTTCAATTCTTTCACCATAATTTTATTTTGAAAAAGTTTACAAACAATAATATTTTTAGATTAGTGAGCCATTTTAAACTTGTGGGAAAATGGGGATCGAATCAAACACAATTAAAATTGCAATAATTGGAGATGACACAGTAGGAAAATTATCTTTTGCAAATTTACTATTTAGTAATCCGCTTAGGCAACAAATCAGAAATCGATCTAGCTTAGGAATGGATTTTGGAATTCAGAATATTACTATAGCTGCTAAAACATATAAATTTCATGTATTCGTTACTGGAGGAGGAGATGCTTTATCACAATTACGTAAAAAATATTATTTTGGTGCTTGTTCATTTTTCTTAGTTTTTGATGTTTCAAATATTAAAACCTTGGAAAATCTTAGTTCCTATCTTCAAGAGATAAAAGACTGTGTAAAAAGTGGATTAACACCATTATTATACATTATAGGAAACAAAATTGATCTTAGATCCTCAGATAAACAATGTGTCGACAAAGAAATCGCCAGATTATATGTTGATAAATTAAGTAATCAAAACTCGCTAGATATTTCATACAATGAAATAAGTTGTAAAGCAGGAACCAATCTCGAATACTTGAAATCTGATTTTCACAAATCTCTGGCATTTGGTCTCGCTTTGGGCCAATTTTAGGTATTTTTATTTCACAAATTGATTTTATTTGTTCTTTGATAACAAGAAAAATAATTGAAATCTTTACAACAATTACAATTATTAGAAAGTGATAAAAATTATGTGTATAATGTGTACATGTGTATAGGGAAAATAAAATCATTAATACACATCAACCTTGTGCAGATTACATTGTCGCCATTTGTAGACGCAATAATCGCTATTCCATACATTGTGATTCGGGGGAGCTCTGTAATTATTCAATTTCAGATTAGAGCCCAAAAATAGATAGATCATTGGATCAGATGAATCATTCTCTTGTTTATGGTGATCCGGTAGACAAATTAGTATATTGCAAGTCTACAAATGAAAGTGGGCTCAATATGTAAGAATCGTCTTTTTTGGATAATAATTAACTTTCATAATAAATTATCAATTTCAAGGTTTGATGGGAACTCGATGTCTTAACACCTTTCGTTCATAGGCTAATACCAACAAATTAGCAATGTCCTTCCCATTTAATTTCCCTTCAAAGTATGACTTGATTTCTTCCAAACTTACATCAGTTATATTTGGAGGTAATTTATCAGCAATTTCTTTAAATGATTTGAGCTGAAACCTTAAGGATGGATTGATTTGTCGATCTTTCATCACAGGATCAATTGATTCCTCATGAATTGACATCACTTTTTTGAAACCAATTTTAAATCCCGCCGTTTCAAACTTTTCATAAACAATAATTGGGTCCATAAAAGATCGATCCGCAGAGGTCCCATCAAACTTGGTTTTATAGGTTCTATCTAATAAAATTTGAGCCTTTCTGATATAATTAATTATTTCCAGAGACAAATCAAATTCAGAAACTATAACAATAGTTGATATCTCTGTTTTATGTGAAGAAATTGTTAGACCTGCATTCTTCATACTTTCAAAACCGAATTTCATACCATGAGTAAATGTATCCATGTAAATCGATAAGGCAGATGTTATTCCAGCTAAAAGGGTGGGGTCAAATTCAAAATCATCATATCTATCTTCAAAATAAGGTATACCCCCTTTTGACATAATTATTACTGCTTTAATTGAGAGCAATACTTCCCCCTCTGATTTATCTTGTGGAGGAAGATTATGTATCGAATGATCCAACACTAATATTATATTTAAGCTATAATATTTCAACTTTATCAGACAATATATCTTGAATTTACTATTTATTATCGGTGTTAATTAGCTATATTTAGCAGCATTCAAGGTTTCAGTTATTACCTCAGTGACACCAGGTAAATGCTCTAGTCTATTGATTAAATCATCAAATGAAATCGCATCTAAATTTTGATTATCAATGTATGATTCATAAACTAAAGGGGTAATTTCACTATTCGAAGCAGAAGTGTGTAAAGGCTTAATCCCTGAATGAAAATAAATTTCTTCCATTTTCCGCAAAAATTTAGGTGCAACTCCTAGCATTAACAATCTAATTTTTGTTACTTCTTCACTACAAGGGACAAAGCGGGCAAATTTCGCGTTGGGAGATAATATGAATAACAAATGTTTTTTGTTTTTAGGTTTTATTGATTTAACATAAGACTTTGGAATATATACATCTCTATCAATTCTTACCATTTTAGAGTGAATCATTTTCTCGTCAACCTTAATCAAATGTTATTTTGTATATAATATATGTATTAATCAGATAAAACCTTATCGCCAAATGTGATTATTTCATTGTAAATTTTATCCACTAATATAGCAGTTAGGATAAACAATAGTTTGGAATCCTGGTTATAAATTGCGGATAGCATCGATCGATTGTTAGCATTAATAATTAATGAGACATCAACTCCATTCAAATTTTATGAGCGAATGCTCATAATGCTGCCAAGCTGAAAGCTTGACTGCATATTCTGCCTCTTCACCCAGGTATCGTTCATGAGGTGTCATCTTCGTTGATGAATGAACCCGAACCTTGTTGTAAAAGTCTCTCCAGTTATCGACTGCTTCCTGGAGTTCATCAATGGTTTCTGTGAAGACTAGATCTCGAGCCTCATATTGTAGACTCTGCTGTACTCTCTCAACTTTTCCTGTTGTTTGAGGATGTCGAAGCCTTGATTTGATACCTCGTATTTTGTATTTTTTTAGAAATGCTTCAAACTCTTTTGTGTGATTTCTTGATGGATTATGCACGAATTGTGATCCATTATCATGAAGTATGGCTTCTGGAACGCCATACTTCTGTACCAATTTTTCCAATGTATCCACCCAGGATGCACTAGTCTGATTATCTGAGATCACTGCAGCTAGATTGTATCTGGAATGGTC
>MDVR01000073.1 GCA_001940725.1 Candidatus Heimdallarchaeota archaeon LC_2
TACAGGCTGTAAAATCAGTTCTCGGGAAGTTTGAGGAATTTTCTGAATATTATTATTGAGCTTGAAGGTTAAAGATTTGACCCTCTGCTTAGGAGCTAAGTTGATGAGTAGATCGCTCATCATCCTACTGACAAGATTGGAATCCAGGTAAATGCCAAATTCAAGGGCAAATACCGATTGAAGCCAAACTCTACCCCGATTGGTCCACATGGTCCATATGAGAAAGAATTTGAAATACAAATTACTTGATTTCTTGATCTTAAGCCTGTAAAAATCAAATCCCTGATGATCGAAATAATCGTAAAATGCAAGTTGTTGCATGAAAAATTTATGCAATTGCTAGTTGATTTTTTAGGTATTATGCCAGCTAGCTGTGGGTATTATTTAGGGTGATACGTTAGGTATCTGTCGATCGATTATTGAAGTTGAAGAAATTATAAATGTAATCAGAAAATTGTCAAATATGACATATATATCCAAATTTATCCATTCTTTCAAATTAAGGATCACAAATATTGTTGAAGAAAATGAATCTTCCAATCTCCAAACAGTAATCGAGCAATTTTGGAAAGATGTGAATGACAATATTTACCCTATTATTGAAGAATTAGATAAAACTGAATATTCAGTTAATTTATCTGAATATAACCTTGTTACTTTTTTGTATCGAAGTAATGAGATTTTAGAAAATGTTTTTATTTTAGCAGAGTTCAATTATATTGATGCTAGAGATTATGTATTTAAGAAAATAGAAAATACAGATGTTTATTATAAAACATTTGCTCTTCCTAAAAATGCTCAAGCAACTTACAGAATTATGATAAATGATCCTCTCGATGGAATATTTGCTGAGGCAAAATATGCCAACCGCATGTCAAAATTTGGTGATCATCCCGATAAATTAAATAGAAATATCCAGCGAATTAAAGATGGGTTTGTTCCTGGAAAAGATTTGTTAATTGCATGGTTAAAACCACCAAAGGCTGTAAATCAATTTATTCTTGAAGATCACGGTCCCCAAATTTTGGAAGGTAAACTCTCCGAACATTCACATAGTAGTAGCATATTAAATTATACCCGGAAGATAACCGTTTACACTCCAAAGAATTATGACCCACTTCAAAAATATCCTTTCTTGTTAATGTTTGATGGGAGTTCATCTATCAAATATATTCAGGTCCACAAGATAGTTGATGAAATGATAGAAGATGGTAAAATACTTCCAATTATTGTAATATTTGTTGATCCCGGTATTAAAAATGATCAAACAATGAGATACCAAGAATATTCATGTAATCCAGATTTTGCAAAATCTATCAATGAGGAATTTCTTCCTTGGATCCAAGAAAATTATTCCATAACTGATAATCCGCAAAATGCAACAATCGCAGGATCCAGTTATGGAGGATTAGCTGCTTTTTACTTCAGTTTCATATATCCAGATAAAATTAAAAATGTTATATCACTTTCAGGATCCTTTCATGTCGGGAAAAATGATGATAGTGCTTATCCATATGAATGGCTACCTCAACAAGTTGCATTTTCTGAAAAAAGAAAAATAAATGCATATTTGGAAGTTGGCAAGCTTGAGGGTGAGTATCACTGGGACACACCTGATTTTCCAAACCAAATTGTTAGTCACAGGCATTTTACTACAATATTAAAAATGAAAGGATATAATTTTACATACAATGAGCATAATGGAGATCACAGTCCTGTAGCATGGATTAATCCATTTAGAAGAGGATTATTGCATTTTTTATCAAATAAATAATTTAATTGAAGATATTTATTTCAATTATTATTATTATTATAGAGATTGATTTATTGTTATATTTTATTCTAATTCAGATGTTAAGTCAGTTATTTTCAATCCGGTTGTTTTGTAATATGGTATGATTTCATTGTTGGGCTTGTTTAACATTGGAAAATTTTGTTTTTCTTTATTATTTCTCGCCCTTGTTCTTATTAATATACTCATTTTAAATCAGGAGTTAAACTCTCCAATTAATATATTTTTTATAGCTTAATAAGGTTTGTCTTGTCGATTTTCCGTCAAATTAGAGAGATATGCAAAATGAATAGTTAGTCATTGTTCTCAAATGAAATAACATCATTAGACATCATTTCACACCATTCACATTAAAAAACTGATTTCGCATGAAGATTTGCAAATAACATGTAATTTGTTGTTACAACTGTTAAAACGTTAATTTTTTCAATGTTTTCAAAATTCCATATGCAATTGAGGGGTATGTTTAGAGGTTCATCACAAATGTCACAAATTGATTAATTCAATAATTAATAATCGATGCAGCCTAATTTAAGTTCTATCGGAAATAGTGTTCACCCTTGTTTCTTGTGGAAACTGTGAAATTTGTGATGAAATTTTGAGATTACAAATTTAGATTGAATAAATGAAATGATTGAAGCAACTAAAACCGTCTTTGTATGAATTTATCAGATGTCTCATTTCAATTGTTTTAAATGGTTCAATTAGGGCACGTCATTGTAGAATATAATGGTGAATTTAACACATTATCCTAATCCAGTACGATTATTCTCTCAAACCAGAAACACTTGGTTTAAGGATTTAATTGAATCATTTGGGGTTCCAATTCATGTGTTTACTAACATTCGAGATACTCAATTGGGTCAACTGTTTTTTGCAATTGAAGTAATGAGAATGAAGAAAATACGGTCCGGAGAAGATGCAGGTCCATCAATATTTGAAAATGAGACAAGCGAGGATTTCATTCCTGTATTTCAAACATTAAATCAATTTACTGCTTTTTTAGAAAAAGAGGAAGTTGGTATAGATCTTCAAGGTCTTAAAACTGAATTTCTCGCCAATGAACATGTGAATTATCTTAAAACGAATGGTAAAACCGATGATGAATGGTTTGCTACTCTAGATACAGCTCGATTGGATGAACTTTACATTCCTTCAGCCAAAGTAATGTTAGATTTCTTTTTACCACAAATTGATAAAAAATTAAAATCAAAAAAGAAGAAAGTAGATGTATTTGATAAAATAACTGATCTAGATGCTAATTTCGGTTTAATGTTACGTAATTTATGTGATCCAGTTATTGTAGAAGCTATTGAAAAAGATACATACACTTTGGATGAGAAAGATAACAGCATTCGAATCATTAATCCATCAAATGAAAATCCCATTCAATTAACATATAATGATTATCATGGAAGAGTTAACATATTGTATTCCCTGATTATAGAACTCCGAAGATATTTTGAACAAGGCAAAAAATACTCCAAAAAATTTGATAATATATCACATTTGTTAACACTTGAAATGTTGTTAATGATACCAACACCTGATAAGGCAAGAATACCTTTAGTAAAACAGTATCTAACTGAGATTAAGTCTCTTAAATCAGGCTTTCCCTCTGAGTTCTGGGAAATTTTATCACAATCATATCAAGGATTTTGTCATGCTAATGACCCATCATCTAGAATGTTCCAAAAGGTATTCAAGGGTATCGAGAAGCAATTAAGAAATCTATCCAAAACTCTTTGGAAAAGATTTATCCCTATTTTGGATGGTAAAAATAAAAAATCAATTAATGATGTGAACTTCATGCTCGCTATTTTGTGGGCACATTTTAGAGTAGTTCAAGCTCAAGCACAGAATTTACATCAGCAACAGCATGATGATCATGATCATCAAAATTACACGTATCGTTCTATGCTACGATTTGAACATATATTTTGGCAGCAAGGAAATGAATACTTGATGAGAGATGAATACAAGGACAAGTATCATTTCTGGTCCACTTATTCTAAGATTGCCAATCAAGAAATTAGAACTCCAAAAGATTCTATTGCAATGTATCATCAATATGAATCATTATTCACCAAAACCAAGGTCCTTACAAATAAAACCAAAAGAAAGGCCTTTGATGTTAATCTGAGAGATCATAAATTCTTAATTCAATCTACATTATCTTATGGAATTGAAGGTAAGGATCCTAGCATTTACAAGAATTTGGAAAAATATGCTAAAATGTTAGAAAAATTACTTGTTGAAATTGAAGCAAATATCAAAGATTTCCCAGAGTTAAAAATTGCAGACGAGAAAATGACTATTGAATCAATTCTTAGTTATTTGAAAATGCCCCTTCCTGAATCTGAACATTACAACCAACCAGAAAGAGGAATTCCAACAAGTAGATTACGTAATTAAAGAATAAAAATATTTGAAACATACTACGATAGTAAAATTGTTCACAGAAACAAATAATAATTCACTAGATATTTCTAATTATGACTGATGTAAACTCGATATTTGAAACAACAATGAGAGAATTGTGGAAAGTTGCGACTCAAGATGGAATAATTACTCCTGAAGAAAAAGACATACTGGAACAGGTCCAAATCGATGCTGTTTCATATGCTGTCATGCTGGAGGAATGTATACAACGGGGTACAATAACAAAAGAAGAGGCATCTAAACTTGATTATCTAAAGAATTTGATTACTGATCGAGCTTATGTGACTGCTACGATTGATGGGAAAGTAGATCGAGATGAGAGAAATTTGATTGCTAAATTGGCTGAAGTAATTTCTATTCATTATAATTTGAATTTAAAATAAACTGATAATAAAAATCATTAAAACATTAAAAAATGGTGGCGAGGACGGGATTTGAACCCGCGAGTGCTGACGCACACTAGCTAACTAGTTTCATCTCTGAATTTCCAGGCTAGCCCCTTGGGCCAGGCTTGGGTACCTCGCCATGATTTGTAGAGATACAACCATAATTCAAAATTACATTATGATTAGATTCAAACTCGTTACTTTGTTTTTATTCTTGTTCTTGGTGACGTCATCAATAGTAAGATCATTAAACTAAACAATTTATGGAGCGTTTTATTTAACTTTAGACCTTAGATTTTCACTTTTTTAAGTATAGAAGTGATTTACCATAAAATTACGGCATAAACAAAGAAATTTGACTTTAAACTGCAGTGTAGATTTGCAAAATCATTAAAATAGAGAATAATTTTAAAATCTTAGTAGCTGAATATGACAGAATCGTCAGAAAAAGAAATTCTAAATGAAATTGTTATTAGAGCAGGTACAGAAGCCGACAAATTAAAAATTGAGGATTTTGCTAAAAGTTTGTCACAAGATCCATTTTTATTTAGTGAAAAATGGCTCAAAATAATTCGTGTTGACAATGTTCTACCATTAATTGCCTTATCTGGGGATAAAATCGTAGGCATGGTCCATGCAAAAATATTTGAAAATGTAGGTTGGTTAGAAGCTGCTCGTGTTGGAAGCAAATATCGAAATCAAGGTATTGCTGTTTCTTTGTTAAACAAGGCTATGGAATGGTTAAAAGAACGTCACGTGAAAGTTATTCGAGCTGCTGTTGATTCTGATAATCTCAATATTAGACTTCTATTAGAAAAAAATAGCTTTTCTGGTGACTTTGTCGTAATAAATCCCTCCAGTGAAGTTGATAGTACTGATACATCACCTGAAAATCTTTCTCGTTACAGCACATTACTAGATAATTCTGTTTTCCCTGAATTCGAAGATAAAATTAAACATAATTTTTCAGGTAATGTTTTCGTAGATGGCCAATATGTTCCTTTTACTTTTAATCTATTCAACAAATTAATTGAAGAACGTCGAATATTAAGAAATGGAAAACTTGGGGCATTTATTATTATTTCAAAACATAAATTACAAGAAGAATTAACTACATTTGTTTGTGCTGATACCCAGGAGATGTATAAGAACCTTGGATTAGCTTCCAAAGCATTAGCATCCCAAGAATTGGCTAGTTTTGTTGTATGTCATGCACCTGCAAAACGAAATGCAGTCCAAGGATTAGTACAAGCCGGATTGGGTTGGAACCAACCTCATACTCTAATAATATATCAAAGACATTAATATTACATAATACTATAGTTTACTGCAAAGGAAATTCAGGGTTAGGTAATAGATCAGACAAATAATATTTCAATTGATCAGTTAAGAAATACCGGTGTATTCCGAGGATAATATTCGAAATTATTCTAGTATAATAACAATTTTCACCAGGATCCAATTGAATTTCTAGTTATACTCAAATTGTTCTAGATTACTTTGTTATGAATTATAAGTTCATCGTATGGTTACAACTTCAATCGAAATCACACCAAAATGTTAGTTTCTGTGGATTCAACATTTTTCCATTTCTTGTAGAACATAACAAATTGTAAATTTCTTTAAAATCCTCAGTTAAGGAGTGTTATCGTATTTTGAACGTAATATATAAAGTATATTAATTTCTATAAGAAACATAGGAAGCGAAAGAAATGTGTTAAAATTTTAGGAATATAAAGGCTATACGCAATAAATTTTCTTAGTAAAAATAATATGCAAAATACTGCAATAACAGAGCCTGAAGAAATTGGTGCATAAGAAAAAAAAAACAATTAAAGAATCTAGTTAGTTCAAGGGTTTTTAACAGGGGGTATATAATAATAATCAAATTTTAGACCGACCCCATAGTTTCTTGTGTAATCTATTTTTGAATAAACTATTTCGAAAATTATTTCGAATACTCGAAATAATAATATATTATATTTGGTAAAAGATACCCTCGATACGTTTATTAAGATTCTATTATTAAATTAATCATTATATGATTATGGATTTTTGCTAACTTGTTCAAAATCGCGAAACTAGAGATTTGAAATATTATATATTCCACAGTTGAAACTAGAGGGGGTAAGGTTATCCTTCCTTTGATTTCCGTTGGAAAATTATGCAATTGTCTATTTTTTACACTACAATTCATAAAGTAATGTATGAATATATTAATAATTAAATCGTAAATGTAATAAAGATATTTGATCCTTATTCCTAGCATCAAATTTAGTTACGAATAATATTCTTATTTAAATAGAAATCAGAATCATTTATTTTTATAATGATTCAATTTACATTGTCTGAAACACATGAAGATAGATATTATTGTGATGTTTGTGAAATCAAAGAAAGCAAGAAAATAAAAGGAATTTTTGAAATTGTTGTTAAGGGGAAAATAAGCAAATACTATATATGTGAAAAACATTCCGAACAAAAGACAATTGATGATCTATTACAATTGAGATAATCATTTGATTGCTCTGCTTAGTATCAAATTTTAATTGGTAATTACGAGTTAGTTTAGGAGACCCACGTCTGGACTAAAACCATTCGGGGTAAAACCAGACACTATCTCCTTCAGATAGATCGATTTTTTGTTACAGCGGATTCGGAAATCCTTCACCAAAATCTTTATTTTTTACACTACATTTCCTGTTTATTTGATCATTTTTCTCTATTTAATACTTACAAACCTTCAATAATAGAATTATTATTTTTCACACTACAAATTAAATTTTTAATTCCCTTGAAAAATCGAAAAATTGTTTCCATCTGGATCATAAAAAGACGTGAACCATAGATTGGGACCAACTTCCTTTATTGCATCATAAAATTCAATTCCTTTATCCTCTAATCCCTTTCGAGCAACATTAATATCTTTCACCCGAAATACAACATCTGTGGTATCGATAAGATCTCTATCCCGCTTTTTGGTTAAATGTAACCCAAGAAATACACCATTTTCGTCCCCTCCAACTTGTGACCAATGCTCAGATTTTGACTTTAATTGTAATCCAAGTTTTATGGTGTAAAAATCAATTGCTTTATCCATATTTGTTACAAATATGACAACATGGTCGATCTTTGCAATCATAAATAATATAATTTCATTTATATTATATATATTTTGATCATCGGTTTATTCTTCATTCTACAAAGTAAATATTCGTAAAATGACACCTAATATATATTTTATAACATATACTTAGGGCTCATAAAATACTTTACATAAAACTTAAACAGTCATTAAAATTGGATTTGGGAATAATTTGGGCAAAAGTTAATATGGATATATTGCCTATATTAGTTAGAGCTACAATTGGGCATCATTAACAAAATCAATTCTTATTCTAGAAAAAAACAGACGGCTATTGTCTTTTTCTTAATAATGACAATAATTCTTTCTCTTGTTGGTTGGTGGTTGATTTCACCCCTTTTCTTACCTGGAGAGTCTTTGAATGAAGATTTAAGTCAATTTGATGACATAATTCCTGAACAAATGACATCAGAGTTTACATTGCTATTCACAGGTGAATTCGTCAAAATTGATAACAATCATAAAGGATCCGGAAATATAAGAATTGTCAATTCTATAGATGGGGATCTAATCCTGATTTTTGATGAGGTTGAAATTTCAAATGGACCCGCATTAAAGGTTTATTTGTCTTCGAAATCTTCGTTTAGTGGAACAGGAGATAATGCAGGAGATTATATAAGCCTGGGTGATCTGAGAGCAAATATTGGTAATTTTACAATGGAAATTCCCTCAAATACTATAATTTCGAATTATAATTCAGTATTGATTTGGTGCGAACCCTTTGCAGTTGTGTTCACATGGGCTACACTCATCTCTGTGTGATATACTAATCTTTATCGTTTAATTCCATAAAATTAATCCGGCCTTTATTATTAGTCCTGTTATCGTTATAGCTATGTTAGATAATTTTCTTAAACAGAAACGAAGGAATTGAGAAAATCTATCACCAACAAAATTATTATTTTTTACACTACATTTTATTTTTTTTTGTTTAAATTGTTAAATTTGTTATATTCAAACGTTCTTTTAATAATTTATTTTTTTTACACTACATTTTATTTTCAAGAACTAGTTTGATGGTTGAGTTATTAAATATTTGAAAGATCAACAACAACTATTAATTGATTTTAATTTTATGATTTTCTGTAATGAGTATTTTTACTGATATCCTTGCTCCATTTCTTAAATTTGGCATTACAGCCTTTGGTAAGAAAAGATTACCTTTAATTGATGGTTCTTTGATAGTACCAGGTCTTCAAAAGCCAGTTGAAATCAATCGAGATGAATATGGTATTCCTCATATTCAAGCAAGTAATGATCATGATCTATATTTTTCTAACGGATTTATTCACGCCCAAGACAGATTGTGGCAAATGGAATTGAATAGAAGAGTAGCCAAGGGAACTTTATCTGAATTATTTGGGGAAGTAGCATTGGATACAGATCGGATATCTAGAACATTAGGATTTCATAGAATAGGAAAACAAGACTGGGAGAATTTAGGTAAAGAAGATCAAGAATTAATTAACTCATACATTAAGGGTGTTAATGCGCATATAAATAGTTTAGATACAAAATTACCCATTGAATTTTCTCTTGTAAAACATAAACCTGAATTGTGGACCCCAGAAGATTCAATGGCATTTATGCGATTAATGGTTTTTCAATTAAGTCATGCATGGTATGGTGAGATTATCAGAGCAAAATTAATTGAGGCTGTTGGTGAAGAGAATGCTTCAAAATTAGAAATTCATTATCCAGAAGACAATCCTTCAATATTACCAGACACTGATATTGAGTTCAATAAAATTGATAAGGCAGGAAAGTTAAAGAAAACTCAAGGACCTTTTCTTAAACAATCTATGGGATCCAATTCCTGGGTCATCAGCGCAGATAGATCAGCAACAGGATCTCCAATTCTATGCAATGACATGCATTTACAATTATCTACACCGAGCGTTTGGTATAAAATCCATTTAAAATCAAATAATGTCAATTCGACAGGTGTCTCCCTTCCAGGTGTGCCTATGATACTGGTTGGTCATAATGAAAAGATATCTTGGGGTGCTACATTAGCATTTACAGACTCTGAAGATTTATTTATCGAGACTTTTGATAAAGAAAATCCTTTTACAAAGTATAAATATAGGGATAAATGGAAAGAATCTGAAATAATCCTTGAACAAATTGATATTAAGGATAAGGACCCTCACATAGAAAAAGTGATATACACAGATCATGGAGTAATAATTTCAGATATTTTAAGTGAGAAAAATGAAAGGTTGGCATTATCATCAATGAGCCTTCGTCCTTCAAAAACATTGAAAGGTTTCACCCAGTTAAATTATGCAAATAATTGGGATGATTTTGTTGAAGCCATGCGTAATATTACAGCTCCACAGTTAAATTTTGTTTACGCTGATTCTAAAAATATTGGTTACTGGTGTTCAGGTAAGGTCCCAATCAGAAAGAAGGGTAATGGTATGGTCCCCGTGGATGGCTCATCTGGTCAATATGATTGGAAAGGCGAAGTTCCTTTTGAAGAGATGCCTCATGCATTTAATCCTAAAAGTGGACTTATCGTAACTACAAATAATAAAGTTATACCTGATGATTTTCCTCATTATCTGGGATCAGTTTGGATGAATGGCTATAGGGCTAAAAGAATTGAAGATTATTTCAATTCATTAGAAAAAATTTCAATTGAAGATTGCAAGAAAATGCAATTAGACTTTATGTGTTTACCGGGTATTGAATTTGTAAATATTTACAAGGAACTGGACGTGTTTGGTTTAGATCCAAATCCCAAGGTGAAAGCAGCTTATAATAAAATGATTGAGTGGGATGGTAATTTAACGGCTGATAGCATTGGTGGATGTTTATATGAAGTTACAAGATATTTTGTTACCAGAGCCATGCTGATACCGAATTTAGGAGAAGAATTGACCAATACCTTCATGGGTGTAGGATTACATCCAATTGTACTTCCTTCCCATGAGTTCTTCGGACATGATACTGTTGTATTATTAAGAAATTTGAATGACCCAGGGTCCTGGTGGATTAAGCACGCAGGTGGAAAAGAGCAATTATTAAGAAGAGGCTTTAATACGGCATTTGAATATCTGTTGGATAAATTGGGATCAAATATCAATAAATGGCAATGGGGAGCTATTCACAAAGCAATATTTGAACATTCAATGTCTATTCAAGCCCCTATGGACAAAGTGTTCAATCGAGGAAATATTCCTGTCGGTGGAGATACCGACACTACATGTCAAATGGCAATCATGCCAGACGATCCATTCAATGTGAAAGGAGGTTCATGGGCACCGTCTGTTAGAATTATTAATGACATGGGAGATCTTGTAAAGAGTGAATCTATGTATGCGCCCGGTCAATCAGGGCAAATTGGAAGTAAACATTATGATGATTTAATTAATATGTGGGATAAAGGAGAATATATGACTATGAATTGGACCAGAGGCCAAATAGAATCCAAATTAGAGGGTAAACTAATCCTAAATCCATAATATAAATTTAAAATTACTTTAAGCCAAACCAATTACCTGTCTTGAGATCATTTTTGAATATCTCACGATTTTGTTTCTTCTCTATTTTATCTCCAGCTTCTTTTGCTAAATTATTATATTTTTCAAAATTTGTTTTATCTTCAGCAGCTGCATACGATCTAGCCAAAGCTTCATACGCATATGCAAGGTCAAAGTCTTTTATATTATTTTCTTCGGTATGCTTCATACAGAGTTTAGCATAATGTAATGCCTCACTGCCCCTTTTCAATATTGTATAAACTCTACTTAAAATCCAATCACCTCGTTGAAAATTAAGTGAAACGCCAACTATACCCCAATGATACCTGGATGTATGAGCACAATGGACCATCATCTCATCTTCATCTGGATTTCGATCTTCTTTCTCAATAAAATCCCAGGTCTGATTA
>MDVR01000074.1 GCA_001940725.1 Candidatus Heimdallarchaeota archaeon LC_2
ATCAATGTCTAAAAAGGCTAAAATTTCTAAGAACAACGTTGATAAAAGACGAAGTAAGAAAAAACGAAATATATCGATTTTTGTGTTATCATCTATGATTGTTATTGCTCCAATTTCAGCTCAAGTTGCAATTTTAGTCTATACGGGATTTGACATTGATGAATTTCAGGGCATATGGGTTTACGATAACAGGATTGAAGTAAGGGAATTGGTTGATTTTATGAATGAATTAAATTTTGATATAGATGCGATTACAGTTGTTGTGAACATACCTGGACTTGGTTATTGGTTGAACCGCCCGGTAATTGATCTACTATTTGCCGATCGATATTTAGAAGTAAATCAAAGCTCAATATTAACTAATCAAAATATCACTCAAGCCTTTGAAGATCTGAAAGAAAACAAAATTGAATATTTAGTAACTCTTTTGAGAGATCATAATTTTTACGAGAGTTATAGAGATCAGTTCCAAATTAATTATCCATTCTTAGCCATGATAAATTCCACATTTGGCTTTAGTATGTTTAGCAACGATGAATTTGAATTATGGCAACTTATTTAGAGCTTAAGGAGAATTTACCATTATACACATAAAATTTGGTTGATCTAATGGATGAAAAGTATAACATAGACAAATTTGAGAAAATGCTTGATGAACTCCATAAAGAGAAATTCGAGCTCATAGAGGATTTTGATCAGGATGGTTCAAGAGTTGTGATGTTGAAGCATCGAACTTTGCATTGTACATTAATTCTATCCAGTTTTATTAAATTTGATATTTATTCGCAACTAAATTCAGGCATATATGAACTAGGTGAATTGCACGTTCTAACGAGAAATATGTTGAATGTTAAGAAAATTTGTTTAGCTTATGAAGCAGAAGAAATGAACACCACTGAGAGGTTATATCCGGAAAATAGAAGGGGTAAAAATACGAAGACTTCAGGGTTATAATCTTGAAATAATTACGAAAAAAAATTTAGTTGTGGAAAATTGAAAAATGCTGAAATTAACTGATAGTTTCGACATTCACTTTAATTTTATTTTTGAAAAATTACACGCGTAACCTACCATTTTTGTTTTATAGATCGTAAACAAAGCGAGATTGAATTCCTTTATAAAAGGCTCTATTTTGAGCAAGGTGAATCTGATTGAAAATCAAGAACGCTGAAGAGATTAGAAGTCTCATTATGAAACATCCTAAGGAACTTAGACGTATATTTTCTATTTCTGCACATATCGATCACGGTAAATCAACCACAGCAGATTATCTGCTTTCAAAAGCAGGTTTAATGTCAGCAGAAACTGCTGGTGAAAAGCGTATGACTGATTCTGATGAGGAAGAGCAAGAAAGAGGTATCACAATTTTCACGACAGTAGTTATTCTAAGCTATGAATACGAAACTACTGATGCGGAAGGAAATACTAGGGAAGATACCTATCTTTTCCAGATCAATGATACCCCAGGACACTTAAGTTTTACAGGAGAAGTATCTCGAGCATTACGTGGATCAGATGGTGCATTAATTCTTGTTGATGCATTAGAAGGGATGATGACACAAACTGAAACCAACATTCAATTGGCTGTTGGTGAAGAAAGGTGTAAACCAGTATTATTTATTAATAAAGTAGATCGACTGATTTCTGAATTACGTTTGGAACCAGAAGATGTTTTTGGAAAATTAAATATTATCGCTTCTCAAGTAAACAATATGATTAAAAAGTTGGCTCCACCAGAATTGAAGAAAGAATGGGCAATCTCATTCAAAAAGAATTCAATTGCGATCGGGTCTGCAAAGGATGGTTGGGCTTTCACTGTTGAAATACTCAAACAGAGAGGTTTGGAACCTAAAGATGTATTCCAAAAATATGCAGACGATGATAAAGCTTGGCTTAGAGCAAATCTACCATTGGATGATGCATTACTAAGGATGGTAATTCAACATATTCCTAATCCAGGTACCTCACAAAAATATAAAATCCCCGCAATATGGAAAGGTGATTTAGAATCTGAAATAGGACAATCTCTATTAAATTGTGACCCAGAAGGTCCTCTATTGGGTATGATAACCAAAATATTTATTGATCCAAGGACAAAAAGAGCTACTTTAATCGGACGTGTATTCAGTGGTACCCTTCGTAAAGATGATTTGTTATTTCTAGTAAATCGAAGACAAAAACACAAAATTAAGAGATTAGGTGTAATGGAAATTACAGATATTTTGGAAGTACCTTCGATCCCTGCTGGAAACCTATTTGCAATATTTGGGTTTGTATGTCCTGCAGGTGAGAGTTTCTACAGGGATGGGTTTGCAGTAGAAGGTTTCGAGAAAATCTCATATGCTGCAGAACCTGTTGTCTCAAGAGCTATCGCAGCAAAGAAAGCAGCGGACATGTCAAAATTGGGTGAAGTTGTTAGTACTTGGATAATGGCGGATCCTACAGCGAGTTATGAAATGGATCCAAAAACAAAGAAGATAGTACTCCAAGGAATTGATCCGTTACAAATTGAAATTTTAATTTCCCGTATAGATGAACAGGTCTCATTAAATGTCTCAGATCCAGTAATTGTACATAGAGAAACTATTACTCAAAAATCTGCAACATTTACGACCAAATCAAATAACAGTCATAATCGAATTACCTTATATGTTGAAAGAATCCCTGACGGAGTTGCTCAAGCATTACGAGAAGATAAAATCTCTCCATATATGGAAAGAAAAGAACGTGCAAGAACTATTTCAGAGGCAAGTGATGAACAATGGGATAATAAATTTGCTCGAGGTTATTGGGCACATAGTGACACAAATATGCTGATTGAGGATTCTAAAGGTGTTCAACGTTTGGATCGAATCAAAGAATTCATCATTCAAGCATGGATTACCTTCACTAGAAAGGCAACCCTTGCCGGTGAACCCTTAACTAATTGTGTGTTTATAATAACTGATGCCACAGTACATGTCGATCCCGCTCATACAGGTGTTACAGAAATTGTATCTATGATGTCATCAGCTTGTAATCTTTCCTATCTGTCAGCAAAACCAAGATTATTGGAACCAATGATGAAAATCGAGATTAAAATGCCTGAGGATTATGTTGGTGCATTAACTGGATTACTTAGCCAAAAAAGAGGAATTATACAAGAGATTTCAGAAAGAGGAGGATCTACCATATTAAAAGCAATCATACCTACTGTTGAAACATTAGATCTTGCGGATGATATCAGAGGGGCTACTGCTGGAAGAGGATTCTTTGGATACACATTCGAGAGATTTGATGACGTACCAGGTCATCTTTTAGACAAAACTGTTGAATCAATTCGGTTGAGAAATGAATTAAATCCTCAAGTCCCTACTGCATCTACGTGGGAAAGATTTATCTACAAAACCTCTCGTTAAAACAACAAAGAATGGTAAAATTGAACTTTTAATGGATTTATATTTTTTATTTCAAATGCATTTTCAATAATTATTTGAGAACTTAAAATTTAAATCAAATAAGCTACGTTTTTATATATCGTGTACTATTAATTTAATGTAGATATTCATTATTTACGAACAATATGACGTCCGTAGTAACCCAAACAAACCTTGAAGAACGAGCTATCTCGTTTATTGAAAAACTATTAAAGATTTCAAATCCCATAGAGGTTAAAATTGAAGAGCCGCTAGTTATTCTTTATTATCAAAATTGGGATAGCAGTAAAGAACAGACAGTCGAGCATTATGATGATAAAGATTATTTCATCATAATTCGAAAACAGAATAAAAAAATTAGATTAGTTGAAATAATCGGAACTAGCCAAATTCCTTAATCACCATAAACGTCTACTTAGATTAATATATCTTGGTAGTGTTGATGTTTTTTTAACAATTGTAACTAAATTGTTTGAATTATTAAGTACAATATAACTAAATTCTTGACTTTTTACTATTCGACTGACGACAATCGTCTTGTCTTTACTACGAAAACCCTGATTTTTATCATTAAAAATAAATGATACATATTCCATTGTAACATTTTCTTCACGCATTCTTTCAATCATATGATTTGTTGTTTGTAGTACTAGATTCTTCATAGGTTTAAAGGGGAATTTATTGGATAGAAAGATTTTTCCTTCTTCTGAGATTGTAGGAAATTTGAACGATTTAACAAAATTACCAGTGGGTTTATCAGTTTCATCATTTTTATGAAAACTGGCAGAATTTTTCGGGTCAACATCCCTGCCAAGTTTTTTCTCGAACTTTGTATTTTTGGGAAATCTATTAGCTTTCTTCATTAAAATACCTTGATCAATGTTATTTATAATTTGCATAAATACAGAAATATCAGCTTTCATATCAGTATAATTTGAAGATAAAGAAAGGAATCGTTCTAAATTAGGTGGATATGAAATAACCTCTCCAATTAATGGATCTACTATATCTTTAAATTTTGCAGGGTGAGCCGTAGCTACAATTATCCATTGTTTATTGATAATTTGATCTTGTACTCTTAATGCTGTTGCCGTGTGAGGGCACCAAAGTTCGCCGTTTTCAGTAAATCGTTTTCTTATTGTTTGTTTAATTTCTTCATCCGTGACAGAATAGGCTTCTATGTAATCAAATTCATCGCTGTACATCTTCTTTAGATCTATGAATCTCTCCAAATTGCTGGGATTACCAACATCCATCGCATTTGCAAGTGTTGGTTTGGATGGCTGAGGTTCAAAATCGCCCGACTGAAAATATTTTACAATCACATCATTCTCGTTACATGATAAGATAATTTTATCGATTGGGAATCCCATCTTTTTTACCCAGATTGCAGCCATTGCATTCCCCATGTTTCCAGTCGGAATGATGAAAGAAGCTTTTTCATGATTATCTTGATAGAATTTAATGCAGGCAAATATATAATACACACATTGAGGTAGCAATCTTCCAATATTTATTGAATTTGCAGAAGTTAAATTGAATTTATTTGTAAACTCTTTATCTGAAAATGCTTGTTTTACTAATTTTTGACAACTATCAAAATCGCCATCAACTCTTATTGAAGTTATATTGTCATCCCAACAGGTTAATTGTATTTCTTGAAAATTAGAAATTTTATCTTTTGGATATAATACGATTGCTTCAATTGGATGTACACCATGAAATGCAGATGCAACAGCACTGCCAGTATCACCTGAAGTTGCAACTAATATGGTAATTTTCTTTTTCAATTTTCCGAAGCACTGAGCTAAAAATCTCGCACCAAAATCCTTGAATGCTCCCGTTGGACCATGAAAAAGCTCCAGAATATTTGTACCATTTTGTAAAATCCGCATGGTTAGATCAAAATTAAATGCGTTTGAGCAAACTGATTTCAAATCCTTTTGCAATATGTCATCTTCAAAAAAAGGGTACAGAAATTTATGAGCAACATCTACAAGATTTCCAATCTCCATAAACTCATCAATATTAAATTGAGGGAATTTTTCGGGGACAAACAGACCTCCATCTGGAGCAAGACCCTGCAATAGGGCTTCAGATATAGAATAGTGAATATTTTTATCCCGAGTGCTCGTGAATTTCATTTTTTACCATCTTCTATAATATAAGCACCTTTAGAATCAATTTGAGTTATCCACACGTCCAACTTATGTGAAAATTCATTCATTGAACTATATATACCGTTTTGTATTTTTTCAGCTTCGTTTTTCGAAGAACACCAGGCAAACATGGAAGGTCCAGCTCCAGATATCGAAAATCCTAGGATTTCGAATTGCTGGACAATTTTTTTGATTTTTGTAAAATCAGGTATTAATTTACTCCTTTGGGGTTCAATAATTATATCTTTTAGAGATGATTGGATAATTTTGGAATCTTGGTTATAACATCCAACAAGAAATGAAGTCAGAAACATTGTTTGTTTAACATACGATTGCATTGTTATCATGGGTTTAACAATTTCTCTTGCCATTTTAGTTTTTAACTCAAAATGAGGATGAATAATTAAGCAATAAACAAAATCAGGTATTGGCAATTGCAATATTTCAAAATCACTCACGACATCACCATTTTCTTTTCGGATACAAGCAATTAATCCCCCGAATAATGATGCCCCGACATTATCACCATGAAAAGAACCACTAGCAACAGATTCACCAAATATAGCATATTCTAATAATTTTGATTTTGGCAAAGGATTTTCTAATAGATGATTTACAGCGACAACTGCAGCGACAGCAGAAGCAGCTGATCCACCCAATCCAGAACCTAATGGTATTCCTTTCTCAATATCAAGTGAAATGCCAAATCGAAGATTTTCTCCTTCAATCATTTTTATTATGGCATATCCAGCAGTATTCTCTTCGGGTTGGAAAGGGAGTTTTGTTACAACTCCGGAGATTGAATTAATTACTACTCCATTTTCAATTTTTTTGGCTGTAACTTTATCATACAATATTGGAATTGAGAACCCTAAAACATCAAAGCCAACGATAACGTTTGCTACTGAAGCTGGAGCATATGCAATGGCTTCATCAATCATTACGAATTCCCCAACAAATCTGCAAGTCTTAGTAATTCCGCAAATACACCTGCTGAAGTAACTGCTGCACCTGCACCCGGACCTTGCACAATTAAAGGATAAGTCTTATACCTCATTGTTTTGAATAGTATAATATTTTCACTCCCGCGTAGATTGGCAAATGGATGGTTATTTGGATATGGCTTTAATTCAATGAAACATTCACCAGAGGCACGAATAACACCAACATATCTCAAAACTTTATTTTCATTAGAAGCCTGAGATACCTTTTCTGCCATATTTGAGTCATATTCAGGTAATTTATTCAAGAAATCTTCAACACTTGAATCGTCAAAAAGAGAATCAGGTAATAAACTTTGTATCTTTACATCTTCTACATTAATCTTCAAGCCAATTTCCCTGGCTAGAATTACTAATTTTCTAGCAATGTCTATCCCAGATAAATCATCTCTTGGATCTGGCTCTGTATATCCCTCCCTTTTGGCAATTTTAACTACTTCAGAGAAAGATTTTATTTCTGATAAATTATTGAAAATGAATGAAAGAGTACCAGATAATACTCCCTCAATTTCATCAATTTGATCTCCTGTTTTTATTAAATCTTTTAATGTTGAAATAATGGGAAGACCAGCACCAACTGTTGTTTCATAAAAATAATGAGTTGTTTTGTCTAAAGGATTGGTTGAAGGTCCCTTTAGAATATAATTTTGCAAATTACTATATTGCTCAAATTTACTGGAATTAGCTTTCTTATTTGGTGTAATTACATGAATACCTCGTTTCAGCCATTGATCATACATATTTGCAATACTTTCAGAAGATGTACAATCAATAATTACGGAATGAGGAATTGAATCAGTATGTACAAAATCAGTGAATTCTGCAATATCCATTTTTCTTGATTGATTTTCAAATTCACTTTTCCAATTTTGGAGTTGAATTTGTTTCATAAGTAACATTGAAGTGGAATTTGCCAATCCGTTTATTCTTAAATCGATATTATATTGATTTTTTAATTTCTCTATCTGATTTTGTATTTGATCTAGAAGTGAACTACCAATTAATCCAATTCCAATAATGCCTACTGAAAGCGTAAGATGAGAGAGGTAAAATGCTGAATGAACTGCCCTTAACGCCCGCGTCATATCATTACTGTCAATAATTACAGAAATATTTCTCTCAGAACTACCCTGTGAAATCATTCTGACATTAATTCTAGATCGACTTAGGCCACTGAAGAAAATTGATGCGATTCCAGGTTGATGGACCATTTGATCACCAATTGCAGCTAAAATCCCTACATTTTTCTCTAGTTTCACAGCATGTATATGACCTTGTGAAATTTCCATAGCAAATTCTTTTTCGACTGCTTTTTGTGCTTTTGATCCATCGAATTCAGTTACTGCAACACAAATTGAATATTCGCTACTTGCCTGTGAAATCATCATTACTGAAACTTCTGCCGAGGATAATGCACCAAATAGTTTTTTGCTAATACCAGGAACTCCTATCATTCCTGCACCCTCAATTGTAATTAAGGCAATAGAATCCACTGTTGCGAATCCT
The DNA here is from genome assembly GCA_001940725.1 of Candidatus Heimdallarchaeota archaeon LC_2. The sequence continues at coordinate 8,083 of MDVR01000074.1, forward strand.
TTAACTAGTGTTTGATTGGAAGTATCATCAGATAATTGATAAATTCGGGTCCCAGGATGTTCATGGTTAAATGTATTATGAATGGTTATTGATATATTTTTTTCAATAGCAGGTGCTATTGTAGATGGATGAAGTACTTCTGCTCCAAAATACGCAAGTTCTAATGCCTCCAAATATGAGATATCGTTTAAAATGACGGCATCTGGCACCCTTCTTGGATCTGCACTGTACATTCCATTAACATCAGTCCATATATGAATGCTTTCAGCATCTAACAATACGGCCATGATTGCAGCTGATAAATCACTACCATTTCGTTTTAGTGTGGTAACTATTCCTTCATTGGTTGAAGCCACAAAACCAGGAATTACCAACAGATTATATTTGCTCACTTCTTCCAATTCTTTCTCAAGATTCTTTTTAGATTGTCGCCAATCAATTGAAGGACCAGTCAATAATGTTTCTGATATTATTATTCTTCTTGAATCTATCCATAAAGGTGTACGTCCAAGTTTTTCTAATAATCCTGCCATAATATTTGTGGACCAAATTTCACCAAGACCAGATACCAAATCCAGAATCTGAGAACTATAGGATTTAGTAATCCTTACCGTTCGTAGAATATCACTTAAATCATTGAAGTCTGTATTAATCCCCGCTTCTATTGACTTTTTATTTGGAGAATCAGCTAGTAATGATGAAACACGATCCATATGTAATGATTTTAATTTTTCAAAATTACTTAGATAATTTTCATCTTTCTGTTTTGCCAAATCTAATAATTCTATTAACTGATCTGTAACTCCACCTATTGCGGACAAAACTATTGCAATTTGGGTTTCATTTGGTTCGATTAAAGTATCAGTAATCAGCTTTGCTACATGCTCAAACTGATTTTCATCTCTAATACTCGAACCACCGAATTTATGAACGACCCAATTCATCTTTATATTCCATAGTTTTAAGCCTTAATAATTTTAGTGAATATACTCTAAGTAAAAACGAATTCAACTTTTTAGGAAAGGAATTTTTTATCTTAAGAAACAAAAATTGATTGTCTTCTTTGATTTTTTTGGACTTATCCAATTTATAAGGTGTATATTTTAAAAAATAAGTTTCTAATTCTTATTTTAGCAGTAAGGATTAGTGGTCAAATCTGGTATTAATATCGAAGGAATTGAAATGAGTGAGGATTGTAAAAGCTTAGAAAAGAAGGCGAAGGGATTTGAGAAAGACAATCTAATGGAAGCTATTGAACATTACAAGCAAGCTGCAAACTGTTTTGGAATTAATGATAAACAGAAGGACCAAAGTTCTAATTTGGAAAAAGCTGCAAAATTACTACGAAATTTAGGTAAAGATATTCATAATCCTGTGGAAGCACTAGTAGAATTTACTAAATCCTCTGAAGTATATATTGAGGCTGGTAAACCAGGTGAAGCTGAAAAAGTAATGCTTGATGCTCAACATAAGTTTGAAGAATCAGTGAGGAGAATAAGATCTGAAGTGAAAAATCTTGAAAATCCAGAAGAAGCTGAAAAAAAACTTGTATTAGCATCTGAATATGCGTTACAGGCAAAAAATGAACCGTTAAGTAGAGAATGTTGGATCGATTCAGCTGAAATTTATAGAATAAGTGCAAAAAAAATCGATGAGCCAAGAGAAGCCCTAGAAGTGTTCAAAAATGCAATACATAATTACTTGAAAGGAGAATCTGAAGAAAGAAAATTTGCAGCCCTTATAGAAGCCGCAGATAAATTCAATGAAAAGGCAGAGAAGATCAGTAAAACCAAAAAACAATTGATTCTAGCTATTGATAATTATTTACAAGCAGGGACAATTTATGAAAGTGCAAAAGCTGAAGATCAAGCAACAAATACTGAAATCCAAATACATGAGATATGTGATACAATCGGTCTTCCTATCGAATTTATCACTAGTTATTTAGAAAGTCAAAATATATTCCCAATTATTTTAGATTAATGAACGGAATATAATTGTCGTATAGTTACGACTATACGACATTAAAATTTTTATTTCTAATATAGTTTTTAGTTATTGTCAATAAATTTCTGTAAATCATCTTTAGGCATGAGTATTTTTGTACTACCATCTAGCATATCAAAGGTTACTACTATCTCACTCCTCTGAGCGTTCTCAACTAACCTTCGTATCAAGGGAATATTGATTGCTTCAAAGTTAAATCTGTCATGGTGAAAATCATCTATTGTTCTGGTATGAATGGTTTTCTTGGTTCTACCTTTTTCGATTAGCTCAACATATTTTATTTGCAAATCTCCTTCTAATTCGTTAAGTATATCTAGAATCGTGGTTCTTGGGATCTCTAATTTCTTGGATAGGGAGTAGGCAGTCTCACCAAGATTGTTCATAATGAATTTGAGAAGTTTCTCTTTACGCCTTTCTTTTTGTTTTTGCATCCGTTCAGAGTTTACTTTGGTTGCTTCGAGCGTATTTGCCATATATGACATATATACATTATTTTATTTAAATGTAACTACGTTAATCCTTAAATAATGCCATATTAAACGTATTCGACATATATTATATTTCAGATACATGTGCAATATCACAGTTATATATCGAGTTCGACATATATTTTATCGACTAATTTATATATAATTATTGTGCATATATTATTATGGATAAGTTGTTACCTTTTCAAGAAGAAATATTGGTTTCACTTGGTATTGCTACGAATATGTCATTAACAGGCAGAGTTACGTTTAATGGTTTATATGTCAAAACGTCAGTAGAGGTAAAAAAAATAAAAAACAGTACAAAAAAAGTAAAAAAGGCCGTAAAACAACTAGTAGCACTGGGATATATTCTGAGAAAACCATCCGGTGATATGACATACTCTTTGTCTCGAATAGGATTGAATTACTTGCTCAACCTGTAGAAATATGTTGTAGTTTCTCAATATATCTTGTAAAATAATTATAATGTACAATTTCTAATACGATTGAAATGTAAAATGTATCTGATAATGATTTTCAGAATTCAATCTAAATAAATTTCTCTAATTTCTAGGATCGAATAAATTTTTCAGTTGTTTCTGTTGAATGACGTCTTAGTAACAACTGAGATAATTCTTTGAAAGCCATATCAATTGGAACTTATCAGATAGCTTAAATAGGTTCAACATCCCACGAAACAGTAGATAATTCAATTTTCTCGGAGAAATAATAATGGCTTCTTATAATTTTGATACTTCTGAAAGAGATCAAGTCGCGCGTAGGGAAAGTTACAAATGGATTCTGGGTCATTTATCCAGAAATAAAATTAAATTCTTTATCATGGTCTTCGGAACTCTTGGAACTAATGTGCTAAGAATAATAATTCCATTTTTAGTTGGAATAATGATTGATCAAGCAATTATTCCAAGAGACGAAGATGAACTGACGTTCTACACCTTTCTTATTTTAATTTTAGGAGTGGTAAGAATATTGCTTTCTTATCTCACAATATACGTAACCAATTCAATTTCTTGGAATTCCATTAGAGACATAAGAGTTGAATTTTTTACGAAATTGCAAGATAAACCATTAGAATTTCATAATCGAGTAAGAAGTGGGGATCTTATGGCTTTAGCAACAAATGATATGTCCCAACTCGGATTTATGATAAATCCAGGTATAAGATTGGTGTCAGATGCATTTATAGGATTAGCTGTAGTGATTATTTTAGCAATAACCATCGACCCCCTGTTCACACTAATATTAACTCCATTTTTTATTTTATACCTAATTTCAATTAGAAATTATAACAGGGAGATGAAACCCATTAGTCAAACATTTCAGCAAAAATGGAGTTTAATCAGTCGATCTGCTCAAGATTCAATTACTGGTGTTCGTGTAGTCAGAGCATTTAATGGAGAAGAATTTGAGAAAAAGCAATTTTTAGAGGTTGTAACTGATTTTAAGAAAACTTGGTATAAACAACAAATGCTGGTTGCGAAATATTGGCCTTTATTAATTATATATTTGACAATTGGGTTCTCTTTTATTGTAGGTGTTTGGTTTGTAACAGAGGGACTTCTAACACTCGGAGAATTAGTAAGTATCAATGGAATGTTATTGTTACTTATTTTACCTACATTTATTATTTCATTTGCAGTAGGGATGCTTCAAGGAGGTCTCGCTGGAGGTGAAAGAATTTTTCATACCATGAATGCATATGATGCTGAAGAGGCAATAGAAACTACATATTTGGATTGGCCAAAACAAATTGATGGGAAAATTAAATTCGAGAATGTCAATTTCAAGTATGATGGAACAGAGAAATATGTGTTACAAAATATAAATCTAGAAATAGAATCCGGTAAAACAATTGCACTTGTAGGTCCCACCGGATCGGGAAAAACTACTCTCACTAAATTACTATCTCGTTTTTACAACTATGAAGGAATAATTACCTTAGATGGAGAAGACATTCAGAATTTTCATTTACAAGACTTACGACAAAATATTGGTCGTGTTGAACAAGATATTTTTCTATTTGCATCAACTATCAAAGAGAACATCATGTTTGGTATTGGGGATAGACAGGTAACTCAAGAAGAAATTGTGTTAACTGCTAAAACAGCTCAAGCTCATGATTTCATATCTACGCAAGTGGATGGTTATGATACACTTCTTGGGGAAAGAGGTGTAGGGCTATCAGGGGGTCAACGTCAGAGATTAGCAATTGCTAGATGTTTACTCACAGATCCAAAAATATTGATCTTGGATGACTCTACTTCCGCAATAGATTCTGAAACTGAAGAACGAATTTCTTTAGCAATGAATGAAGTAATGAAAAATAGAACGACACTTTTGATTACACATAGATTGTCTGCAATAAGAAAGGCTGATAAGATTGTAGTTTTGAAAGATGGATCGATAAAGGCAATTGGTAAGCACGATGATTTAATTTCGACATCAAAGGATTATAGAAGGATTTTCAGTAAACATATAGATTTACCACCAATTTCAGAAGGAGGAAAATAATATGGGTTGGATATATGATGGACTAGAGCATCAAGGTTTGGAGAGAACATATTCGGATTTTGAACTTTTCAAGAAAATGATGAGAGAAGTAATTCCTTTCAAGTTAGCATTCTTTTTTGTTGTGTTTATGGTCATTGCAGGAACTGTTTTAAATTTAGTATCGCCCTTTGTGCTTGTTAATGTCATAGAGAATATCGATAATAATTCAAGCAGAGATGTATTATTAATTAGTGCTGCCTTGTATCTTGGACTTTACATTCTCAGTTTTGGATCATATTTTGGTACAAACTATGCTATGGCTAAACTAATCCCTGATTTTATGGTCAACTTAAGAACAAGAGTTTTCAATTCTTTGCAAAATCAAGATCTGAAATTCTTTGATAAAAAACGATCTGGAAAGTTAACATCAAGAGTAGGGGCAGATGCAGCTGCTTCAGCGAACATAGTTATGCTTGCATCTACCTTTGGAGGTAATTTATTATTAATATTTACGACATTTATTATTCTGTTTACAGTATCCGTTCCGCTTGCGTTATTGACATTAATAGTTGTGCCTTTTGTAGTAGCCTTCACATGGATATTTAGACGAATTGCGAGAAAACTGAGTAAAATTTATAGATCCACAATTGCTAGTGTTAATGCTTCAATTTCTGAATCTGTTGAAGGTATTCAAATTGCTAAAAGCTTTGGAAGAGAAAGAGAAACAGTGAATAAATTTAGAGTTGTAAATGATGAGAATGTTGACGCTGGTTTTAAACAAGGAGTAGCGATGGAATTTATTTTTCCAACCTTAGATATTTTCGCAGTTTTGGGTTTATGGTTAATAATTCAATATGGTGGATCATGGGCAATTTTAGGTCAAAATAATTTAGATGCTGCAACATTATATCTATTCATATTATATCTAAATCGCTTCTTTTTCCCACTTATGCAACTATCAACCTTCTATTCCCAACTTCAAGCGGGTTTTGCTGCTTACGAAAGAATAGTAGATGTGCAAGAAGCCATACCTGAGGTTGATCCTAATCCTGAAGGTAAAATTTTGGATAATTTTATAGGTAAAATTGAGTTTGTAAATACAACTTTTGGGTACAAAGAAGAAGAACCAATACTTGAAGACTTTAATCTGACAATTAAGCCTGGAGAAAAATTAGCTATTGTTGGTCATACGGGAGCTGGTAAAACTACAATTACCAATATAATTTCAAGGTTTTATGAATTTCAAAGAGGAAAGGTATTGATTGATGGGCATGATATTAGAGAATTAAATCTCAAAGAATATCGTAAACATTTAGGTATAGTACAGCAAGATCCTTTTCTGTTTTCCGGGACTGTCGAGGAGAATATAAGGTATGGAAGTCAAAATGCGACCAAAGAAGAATTGGATTTAGCGATTCAAGCAGTCCATGCAAATGAATTTTTGCAGTATATGCCTAACGGATTACAAACCGAAGTTGGAGAACGTGGGGGTAGATTATCTACTGGACAACGTCAACTTGTTTGTTTTGCTAGAGCATTACTCTCAAATCCAAAAATAATCATATTAGATGAAGCAACCAGTGCAGTCGATGCATACACGGAAGCCGTCATTCAAGAAGCTTTAGAAACTCTTTTTCATGATCGAACATCGATTATTATTGCTCATCGACTTTCAACAATTATTAATGCAGATAGAATATTGGTTTTAGATGAAGGTAAGATAACAGAAGAAGGATCTCATGATGAACTAATGAAAAACGGTGGAAACTATCAAGAATTATATAACACATATTATCGACATCAAGCTTTAATTATCCCAAAGCTAGTTGAATAAACCCGATTTTCAAGATTATAATAAGTTAACTCCAGACCACTGAAATTTCATTTCCTTCTAATATTTCTTGATCCGAAGTAATTAGTGCTTCAACATTCTCCTGTAAACAAGTAGCCACAATTAATCGGTCGTGTAATTCTGGGATGTTACTGTTAATAAATATCTCCCATCCTGAAGGTGTGAGGTCTCGAATAGAGAAAATATGTGATGATAACAATGTGGTTATTATAAGATCTAATTTGTCTTTATGTATTTGTTTTCCTGAGACCAACTTTCCTTTTTCAATTGTGTAAATTAGTTCACCAACAACAATTGAAGGGATTACTAAGTCAATTTTGTTGTCTTCCGCTTTTGACAAAATTGTGTCTACCCGTGATGGTAGGGTACCGGTAAGGTACCTAAGTATTGCAACAGTGTCGATTCCGTACTTAAGTCTAGTCACCTTCGATTCTCCATTCTCTCCTCAGTTCATCTATTGTTTGTTCCATGATCTCATTGAGATTGGTCTCTTTGAGAATTCCTCGCAATTTTCTAAGTTCTGAAAATGCAGGTTTGATAAGGATTCCATCTTCAGTTGCGACAAAAACAACTTTTTTTCCTCGTTCTAATTTGAATTTTCTCCTGAGTTTTACAGGAATTGTGACTTGACCTTTACTTGTTACCTGGCTGGAATTATCAGACATAAATTCTTACAGTATTACTTTTATTCCAACATACAAAAGAATTTGTTTCTTATTACTTTGGTTTTAATTTTACTTAATAAAATAATGATCAAAAGTTCAAATATTCAGATTTGATGAATCTATTCACTAGTAAGCATTCATTTTATTTTTATTCAACTATTACATTCTCAATTAAATGAATATCGCACTTGTTGGTCCGTATTTTTCATCCAGTGGTACGACAAAACATGTTACTAATATCTTCAATGGACTAACATCAACCCATACAGGGGATGTATTCTTAATAACATTCAGAGAGTCTAATGAATCAAATTTTAATGAATATTTAGGTCCAAAAATAATTACTTATAATAAAATACCATCACCAATTCTATTTGAGGAATTTGCCGAGTTTATCTCAGAGAAAATAATTGAAAATCAAATCAACATCCTTCTTCCTCAGATAAAACCATTTATTTTATTTTGTGCATCACTTGTAAAATCAAAATTACTCGAAAAGGGATATAAGATCTTAATTATCGGCACATGGCATTCAAATTTTTCTTGGATAGTTACAGCCCCATACCATTTAGCAATGAGCAAAATGGGAATTAACAGTTGCGATGGTATTATCCCTGTATCGAAGGATGTTGAGAATTCATTACAATATGTTTTGAATTTTGATCCTACAAAAATTCTCCCTATAATACCCCCAGGGGGAATAGATTTTGAGAATGTAAATAAAAATAGATCTAAACTACTTTTAGATATAAAAAATAGATTTTCAATTAACCGTAAATATATAATATTTTTAGGTCGATTACTATATAATAAAGGATTAGACACTTTAATTTCAGCATTTAACAAAATAGATTTCGATGGTTATCTCGTAATTATTGGAAGCGGCCCATACGAAAAAGAGCTCAAAGATAAAATAAGTGCATTAAATCTAGAAAAACGAATAATTTTTACCAAGTTTATAACCGATGATGAGGTATATTCACTTCTTCAAGGAGCTGAACTATATTGCCTACCTTCAAGGTGGGAAAGTTTCTCTATTTCGACCCTTGAGGCTATGGGCGCAGGCATTCCAGTAGTGTGCTCCAACGTTGGTGGTTTGGGAATGTGGGCATCAGAAGCTGCAATTTTAATTGAACCAGAAAATGAGAAACAATTAATCAACGAAGTGGATAAAGTCCTAAATGATGAAAATTTGGCAAATGAACTCCGCAAAAAAAGTATAAAATTATCAAAAAAATTTGATTACAAAGCAATTTCAGAAAATACCTTGGAATCAATTTCTTCCCATATCGAGAGGTTGCATAATAATGAAATTATAGACGAAAGAGATCTTCAATTCCAATTTAATGATAAAACTGGTGAAATTACAGCTAATGTGATAGATTTATCTAAGAATATAAAAGAAAATATGAAAATAACTGATTATGCATTGTATTTCCCTTCAGAAGCTTTAAAAAATGAAAATAAAAATGTTGATCCAACAATAAAATATTTTGTACGTGTCGAGTAAAAATATTAGTCCTTTTGATTTTAATAAATTTTTGTAGAGTTTTGATTTAGGTTGGATTAGTCTGAATTGTTATCCTTAAGAATTGAGGATAATTTTTGAATTATATTAATGGAGTGTGAGAACGATCAATAGATATTCTGTTACTCAATCTATAGAATATTTTGAACCCAAGTTGGTAAAATATGGAGAGGTAACACTAATTGATGCTTATGATTCGTTCACCCACAATTTAGTACAGACATTTCTGAAATTAGGAGCTCCAGTGAAGGTATTTAGATCAAAAGATGTATCAGTTTCAGATGTTGAAAACGAAATTGGTTCATATTTAGTTCTCTCTCCAGGACCGGGAGTTCCTAGTGATGCTGGAATTTTGAAAGATGTGATATCTAGATTCTATGAGGAAATACCAATTCTTGGAGTCTGTCTTGGAATGCAGGCAATTAATGAGGTATTTGGAGGTATAACAGCCAAAGCACCTAAAATTGTTCATGGGAAACAAACTAAAATATTTCATGACGGAACTGGCATATTTGAAGACATACCTGATAACATTTTTGTTGGAAGATACCATTCCTTACAAGTTGATCAAGTTTCTACTGAATTTGTTATTCAAAGTACGATAGATTCAGTCCCTATGGCTTTTCATATACCAAATAAACTAGCGGGGGTGCAATTTCATCCAGAATCATTTCTAACAGAATACGGATTAGAAATGTTATCTAACTTCTTGAAACAGAAATACTTGAATGTAATAACACTGGAGTAGTTGCTTCTTTAGAGAATTTTACAATTAAATTACCTTTCTGTGATAATAGTTGATCTATCATAATTTCATCTCCAAGAAGTTAGATAACATTTCTAATCCGTATTCTGTTAGAAATGATTCTGGATGAAATTGCACCCCCGCTAGTTTATTTGGTATATGAAAAGCCATAGGGACTGAATCTATCGTACTTTGAATAACAAATTCAGTAGAAACTTGATCAACTTGTAAGGAATGGTATCTTCCAACAAAAATGTTATCAGGTATGTCTTCAAATATGCCAGTTCCGTCATGAAATATTTTAGTTTGTTTCCCATGAACAATTTTAGGTGCTTTGGCTGTTATACCTCCAAATACCTCATTAATTGCCTGCATTCCAAGACAGACTCCAAGAATTGGTATTTCCTCATAGAATCTAGATATCACATCTTTCAAAATTCCAGCATCACTAGGAACTCCCGGTCCTGGAGA
>MDVR01000075.1 GCA_001940725.1 Candidatus Heimdallarchaeota archaeon LC_2
GGATCTGTGGGATAATCGAAAAAATAGCCAAGATTATTAAAAATATCAGAAGAACCGTCAATACTTCTGAAAAATTATTTAGAAAAGATCCATAAAGCCCGACAATAAATAAACCAAAAGTATGAATTAATTTTCGGGTAAACCATTGTGGCTTGTTAATACGATGAGAATAAAATGCCACTAGGAATAAAAGAAAGGGCATCAAAACTAGAAATGCAATTTTATAAATATCCAAATAACCAAATTTAGATCAAAATGTATACTAAAAAAAATTAACCTAGATCCCAAAAATTCTTGTCGAAAACATTGGAGAAATAGTAGGAAAATTTATTTTAGGGAAACTAAAATATCAAATATCTACCTTTATTCATATAAACGAATCTACAAAGAATTAATTAGTGAGTAATATAGATCTCCTCAGTGGGCTACAAGGATTTAGAGACTATTATCCTGAATATTGGAGAGAAATAAATTATATTTTAAATAACATGCGAAATGTATCTCGGAGTTATGGATACTTGGAATATGAAGGTCCATCTCTTGAAAGAGTTGAATTAATTGAAGCAAAATCAGGTGCAGATTTAATAAAAGAGATTTTTACTTTAACAGATCGCAATGATAGTCGTCTTCTCTTGCGACCTGAACAAACACCAACATTAGCAAGAATGCTTGCCAAAGAACAACAGAGATACAAAAGACCAATTAGATGGTTTTCAATTCCCAGATTATTTCGAGATGAGACAGTTCAAAAAGGTAGAGAACGAGAATTTTGGCAATTAAATGTGGATATTCTTGGAGAAGAATCCGTATCTGCTGATGCCGAGGTTATTGCAGTTGCAGTTGATATAATCAGAGAGGTAGGACTAGAAGACAAACAATTCAACATGTTCGTAAATCACAGAGAATTGCTCAATTCATTTATAAATTCAATTACAAAGATTAATCCTCAAAAACTAATTCCAATAATAGATAAACGACTTTCGTTAATTCAGTCTGAAATTACTGATATCTTAAAAAATGAAGGAAAATCTGAAAGAGAGTCTGAAGAACTTGGTTTATTATATAGAAGAATTTTGATTTCCAGTGGTGAGTTCAAGAAAAAATTACTTTCAAACGCTAAAGAATTAACCCAATTATTAGAAAACGAAGATGAAATATCAGAAAAGGTAATGGTCCGAGAATTGGTAAAGAACGGCTTAAAAGAAGAAAATGCATTGAAATTATATAATCTCACAAATATTAAAGGCCCACCTTCTCAATTCATTAAAGCAATTAACAATCTGAATTTACCAAAAGAGTGTGTAGATGTCATTGAAAAATTGGAAGTTTTAGGAACATATTTGGATGGGTTTGGCGTTGGAGAATCAATAATTTTTGATGCGAGTCTAGCCAGAGGATTAGATTATTACACTGGTGTTGTGTTTGAAGCCTTTGATTCAACCGGTCAAATTGTAAGGGCAATCTGTGGTGGTGGACGATATGATGATCTAGTTTCAGATATTGGAGGGGGAACTCAATTAAAAGGAACAGGATTTGGTATGGGCGAATTAGTGTTATTAGAATTAGCAAAGCTAAATGATGTGATTACTGAAAAAAATGATATCATCGATTTATACCTTGTTCCAATAAAAAAAGGATCAATTCCTTTTATTCTTAAATTGGCAACTGAATTAAGAAAAAACTTTAGTGTTAGGTGCAATCCATATCCTTGGAAAATAAACAAGCATTTCGAATATGCCGATGATAATCACTTTAATCTCATGATTTTTGCCGGTCCAAAGGATATAACAAATAATCAAATTTCAGTTAGAAAGGTTGAAACTGGAGATAATTTTACTCTAGTTATTGATGAAAAATTAGAAGAAAATCTTAAGAAACTTCTTGATTAAATTTAGAAAGATCGAATTTATATCCTCCTTCAGATCAAATTTTAATATAGATTCTAGTTTCCAATAGATATGGAAAAAATTGGAACTTCAAGTTATTCCTTGGATGTAAACGGTCATTGTGCATTACTCACATCTAATCGATTAATCTTAATTGATACAGCAACTCAACCAACTGCTGAGGATCTTTTAAATGAAATCTCAAAAACTGGTTACAAAGCGACTGATATTGAAAGTATCATTATTACACATACTCATCTAGATCATGTTGGAGGACTTACTAAACTTAAGGAGATTTCAGGAGCTAATATTGCAGCACATGAGATCGAAGCTGCATTTATTTCTAAAGAGAAAACCTACGATGGTCCACCAGGGGCCCAATATCAGAAACATGAGGGTACACCGATTAATCATCTCCTAAAAGATGGAGATATTTATGAGGGACTTCTTATCATTCACACTCCAGGTCATACTCCAGGCCACATCTCATTATTAGACACGGAGCTGGAGTTACTTATTGGAGGAGATGCCTTGAGAAATGATGAAGAAGGATTAGCACCAATGCCTGATATGTATAATTTTGATCCTAAACTCCACCGAGAGTCAATAAAAAAGCTTGGGAATTATAATTTTAAACACCTTATTATCGGACATGGTAATCCGGTTGAACATCATGCAAAAGAAATGTTAAATAAATTAATATCAAGCGGCAACTTGGATTAAATGCTAGCAATTGGTTTCGATCCTTCTTTTATTGACACTCTTGTTAGAGCTGAAAACATAGATGGATCCTTGGCTAAGGATCTACCCTCACCGGGTTATCATAATAGAACTCCAACAATAACTCGAATTGCGGGAGGTAATGGCGTTAATTTGTCAGCAATGTTGACAAGCATGGATATAGAACATACTTTAGTTGTACCTTGTGATCAAGAATTTGAGATTTTACTTAATAAACGAAATATCAAAACCATTGAAAAAATTCAATGTGGTGTAAATAACTCAGTGGGGGTAACTTGGTTAGCCGGTGAGATACAATTCAATGATGCAAAATTTGGTCCCGGAAGAGCTCAATGGAATCAAATCATACATAATCTTTGGAAAGATTCACCACTTCATTGTTATTTAAATTGGGGATTAAATCCAAATTCTATAGAATGGGTTTCCATTCAATGGCTAGTCTCGTGTGGATGGAGTTATCAAGAAATAATTGAGGAAAATGACCTATTTAATCAAGCTATCAAAACTGAATACCCACGAAATTCAATTTTACTAGAACCAGGAAGTGTTCAATTCCATAAAGATAATATAAAATTAAACCCTCTATTGAATCATATGGCGAAATCTTCTCAAGAATTAGAATATGCTGTTTTCATCAGTAATGAGGAGGAATATAAAGAATATTCTAATATTGTGATGAAACAGTATATTTTACATACTTCAGAATTTGTTTCCCTAAAACAAAATGACAAAACAAAAAGATACAAAGTACCTCGATTAATGAAAGAGCCTTCCACTTATGTTGGTGCAGGTGATGCATTTCTAGCTGGAATAGTTAAATCATTAATGAATAATATTCTGGATCCAGAGGTTGGAATTTTGATTGCTCAAGACTTCTTAAATGGGAAATTATGATAAATTTAATTATAATGAATATCAAATTATAGCGCCTTACCCAATTGTCAAAATAATTAATAGAAACAATCCAAATTCATGAATCCTAGGAAAAAAATAATGCCTAGTAAAATAATCCCCCAATTTATTTATATTTGATAAATTAAAAGTAAACAAGTTCTTTCTTTGAAATCAGCTAGAAATAAATTTGCGTATTTATTAAGGATGGTTTTTAAGTAAGTTACTGTTATGTTAAAGTAAGATAACACGAGGATAATAATATGGGTAACAAGTACCATTTTGGAATTTATTTTGTGGCTATTACTACATTAATGATGTTAGTTGCATCTCCTGTGGCAGCAGCTCCGACCTTAAATTCTAATAATCTTAACGCAATAAATTCTCAACCTAGCATGGAATTCCTACAAGTAGTTCCAGGGAAAGATAATGCAGTACTTACTAGCATGTATATCTTTGGAGGCGAAGCTCAGCTCCCATTAGATGTAACAAGCAGCGGTCTTGCAGAAGCTGAATCCTGGTTACTATTATACGGTAATCAAGCTGGTTTCGAAACCTATCTCAATCGATTACCACTGGAAACACGTGATGGCTTATCGTTGATTCTTTCATATGAAAGTGGTTCTAACTCTTTCAACTTGGCAGCTGATGCGAAAACCACGGTTGAAAATACGTACAATATTGATTTGTTCTTTTCATCTTATAACCTGATTGATGGACTTGATATATATACTTTCTTTGCAGAAGGATCGAGTACCTTATTTACGGCAGTTGCAGATGGAGTTGAAGATATCAGCAGTGCTGGATTTGCAGCTTTGGAAAAAGCTGATTTAGTCACATCTGCACCAGTAAGTTGGGCAGGATTTGGCGTAACAACCATTTTTGAAGAGAGTACTTTTAGACAAATAGCAGTACATGGAATGGGGTTTGTTACTACTGATGGAATAACTGGCTCTGGACCTTACACATTATCTACTGATAATTTATTAGGTGTAAGTAACATATCACCTCTCGGTGGTTTTGGTCTAAGTCGAGTTCAGATATCATTCCCATATCCAATTGAGCCAACAGCAGGAGGAATAGTACCAAGTATGACCTCAAATCCATTGCCTCATGTCACGGGACAAATGGTTTGGGATCTCAGACGTCCAGTTGGTTTTACTGTACCAGGTGCTGGAGTATATTCAGTCTCATTTAATGTTGGAATGGATGCTGCATTTCCAATGATAAGAAATGAAATGACAGTCGACAAAGCATTGTTAGACGCAGGTACTCTCCAAGCTAACTTTACTTTAACAAACGATGGAGACGCACCCGCAGAGAACATTAAAATGAGCTTTCCTTTAGGATCTGATTTTAATCTTATTAAGAATGGAATTGATATATATAAAATTAATAGTTCTAGTTATGCGTTGAATGATGCATTGACATCTACATATAACATCGATCTCTCAAGTTCTTTAGCAAACATCAACTATGATGCTTTTACACTCACTGGATGGTATGAAGAAGCTGGGAATCCAGGAGTTAGAGCTTTATGGAATCCAATTACTACAATTACATTGTTTGAAAAAACATTAGGTGAGACATTTACTCTAACTATTTCATCACCTGATGGATTCCCTCAACCCGTTGTTGACGCAATAAATGATGTTATTATCCCAGCCTTAACAGATATTAACATAGATATTAATCTCAAAAATAATCTGGAAGCTGGTATTAGAGACAATCTTCCTGCCGCATTTTTCCAAGCTTACAATGATGCTTTCAATGAACTTTATATTAAAGAAAGTAAATTTAATCTGAATTATGCAGGGGATGGTTGGTCATTAGTAGGCCCAGTATCTGTGTCAGTTGGATCTGATCGAGTTGAAAATCAATATTTTCTAAAATTAAATGTTAGTACTCTTGCAGTAGATGAAACAAAGGTATTCTCTTTCAGTATTGATAATATTCCTACAACAGCTGATCAACTTGCATTAATGAATTTTGTAAAAGAAACAGACATTATAACTGGATTGCCAACTGTCGAATTAATTTCCAAAGTTCAAAACTATGAAGAAGTATTACTATATGCTTTTGATAGCCTTGGTTTTGATGGGAGACCTTTATCTGTTAATCTTCCTGATGGAACACGATTAGGATTTGGTAATGATCAAATACCATCTACTCTATCACTAGGTATGCCATTTACTTGGGAAAATGCAAATAACTTCAAATTCTTTGGATTATCAAATGGTCTAAATCTACAAATTGCAGACGATGAAGCAATGATTTCAGCTAGTGTAGTTTTAATGGACGCAGATCTTGTCTATAATCCTGGAGATTTGAAAACAATAAAAGTCGATCTTAGTAATTTAGGTGACCTTCCTGCAGAAAATGTTAGAGTACATATTATGCAAGCTTCTCTTGGTAGAGATAATCAATTATTTGAGAGATATCAAAGACTTGAAACTCTAAATGCAGGAACCCTAGCAGGTTTTGGAGGAACATGGACAGAAACGATTCAAGTCGAAGCTAATAGTTTCTTAGGATATTCTCCTGTATTTGCAGTAGTTGAATTTGACTCAGATGTAGGTCAATCTGGTGTTGTAGTTCCTGATTTCAGAGGTGAAGCTAATTCGGTAACATTCGAAGAAGGTGGAGAAACTCACCACTTTACTATGTCAACCTTGACTGGAGCTTTATTATTACCTGAAGACCCAACAGCTAGAGCTCCTTCTATTGCGGAACCTCTTCTAAGAATCACAAGATCTGTCGATGTAGATGTCGTCACTTATGTTGTGAAAAATGTAGGTCTCGCTGATACAGAATTGACTATGTTGCAGGGCTATAAAGGCATGATACTAGACACCAGTGATGTAACAGTCTCAGTTGTCGCAGATGTTGACATCCTTAGTGTCGAAAACGTAAATGTTCTCACTATAAAGAATATAGATCTTAATGTTGGAGATACTGTAGAAATCAAAATGAAGTTCCAAAATGATAATGCTGATGCTTATTTACCACCTGCTTTATTCTCATTTACGACAGGGGGTGAATCCTCTCTCGGTGCAGCTTTCAATTTGGGTGCAGTTGGGACTGGAACTCCTAGTTCCATCCTATCATTATCTGCCGGCGCAGCAGCGCAACAAGAAGCACAACAATCAGCCACAGAAGATTCCAGTTCAGCTGCATTCTCAGCATCATCATCCGTTGGTGCATCAGTCAATGTAGGTGTTGATACCGATACAAAGACCGTTGGTGACAGCGGTTTCGTTGGACCTTCTGCAACTGAAACTTTGAGCATAATGCTGATATCTGTAACTCTATTAACATACTTCAGAAGAAGAAAATAAATAAAATATAAAAACTAAACATAGAAAAGATAGGCAGACATTTCTGCCTATTTATTTAAATTTGCAATAATTAATTTTATATTTTTGCTAAACATTTAGCACAATAGATTATTTTATAATTACTTAATTCTTTGATTTTTAAAATAAACAGGAGGAAATACATTGAAATTCAAATTAATAAAATTTACAATAAAAGGAGTTCCATCCAATTACATAATATTACACCCCTCCACAGCAGAAAATCAAGATCTAGATCCTGGTTCTCTGTTAGTAACTGAAGACAATACAATTGGATTCAGATTAATTACATCAGCAAGTGTTGATCAAGGCTTTGCTGGACTTCCACCCGATCGATTTAATGGAGAATCACTCATCGAAGGTCAAGACATTACACTCATTTCTGCAGGCGTTGAAAGTCTGACTAAGATTATCAGAAGAAAAATGGATAAAAAAACTTTATCAGATCGTGAAATTGATGATTTTATGAGTGCGATTGCTCATGGATTAGTTACCAAAAGTCATATGACTGCATTTGGAACTGCTGTTGAGATTAATGGTATGCATGGGGATGAAATAACTTCTGTTGCTCAATCAATAATAAAAAATTCAAGGAAATTCTCACATTCCGGAAAAAAAGTTGTTGATAAACATTCCATAGGAGGTATAGCAGGTAATCGAATTACACCTCTAATGATACCAATAATTTCTGCATGTGGATTGGTTATCCCTAAAATATCCACAAGAGCAATAACTTCACCTGCAGGCACTGTTGATGCCCTTGAAACCGTGATGCCAGTTGATTTAACATTTGAAGAAGCATCTGAAGTATTAGATAAAACTAACGCATGTATGGTAAATGGAGCAACCGTAGAACTAGGATCTGTTGCAGATAAATTTCTGGAGGCAGTTAGTCCACTAAAGATTGACCCAAAGGAAATGATGATTGCCTCAATACTTGCAAAGAAGAAAGCTGCCGGATCAGATTTTGTTTTAATTGATTTACCAACAGGTAAAGGGTCCAAACTGGCTTCGAGAGAGGATGCTAGATCTTTAGCATATGATTTTTCAAGGATTGGTAATTCGCTTGGTCAGCATATTGAGGCAGTTATTTCACCAGGAGATAAACCAGTTGGATCCATGATTGGTCCTTCTCTAGAAATGAAAGAAGTGATGACCATACTCGAATGCTCTGGTGGGGCACTTTCATTAAAACGGAAAGCAACAAGTTTAGCAGGACTAATTCTAGAAGGCGTTCAGCAGGCAAATAGAGGTGAAGGGCAACAAATGGCTACTGAGATTATTGACTCAGGCAAGGCCCTATCGAAATTCAGAGAAATTGTAGCAGCTCAAGGAGGTGATGCTAGTGTTACATCAAATAGTATCCCTCATGCACCATATTCACATGTAATTGAAGCTGAAAAATCTGATATCGTCTATGCTTTGGATAGTTATAGTATTGGTGTTATGGCACGTGCCGCAGGTGCACCTCACGATAGTCACGCCGGTGTAATAATTCATGTTGATAGAGGAGATAATCTGAAACCAGGAGATCCAATAATAGAAATTAGATCACATTCTGAAGGGAAATTATCTGAAGCTATAGAAATGATGCGTACTGCACCCCCAATCATATTAGAACAATCCGTTCTAGAACATATTACAGGTATTAGTAACTGAGAAATAAAAATATTTTATCAACAGAAATAGATTAGAAATAGTCCTTAAGTGAATTTTGGGAGTATCCACAAAGGTTTCTTTTCTGCAAATTATCTATTAACTTTTCAGGAGTGGAAACGAAAATTTCCAGTTTCTTAGATTTTAATAACTCAATAGGAATGTGATTTGAAAATTGCTCTTCCCTAATTATATTTCGAATTGGGTAATCCCTAGTATAAACGACTGCACCAAAATAACGTTTATCCTGATTACCCCATCGATTATTCTGATTTACAGATTCAAATAATTTTCCAATATATCTGCAAACTTGTTCTATAGCATTTATATGGATTGAATTACTTATTTTTGCATAAGTTTTGACTTCAATTACCCCAAAAATCACTTCTGCCTCTGACTTATAAATAATAACAATATCAGCTCTATTTGATTTGCTTAATCGCAATTCTTCAAATTTCATAAATTCAAAACTGGATAATAAATAAGCGATTGCACTTTGAGCCTCTTGCCATTGAAGCACTGCCCATTCGGTCCTTCCACTGGGTAAAACATTATTATATACCAAATATTATACAGTTGTTGCGATATATTTTAAGAATAATTGTGTTATGATTCACTTTTAATCTAGAGTAATTGTCTTTAAAAGGGTGAATTGATATTATTATTATGATGTCATTACTAGTTCATCCTAGACATTCAGTTCAGTTATTGCAATATGTAACTAGACGATTTAATGGCATAATAGGTTTTAACTTAATAAAAGTCAAGACTAATAGTGTTAAAATTAATTTTCCTTTACATCAAAACTCAAATGAATCAGTAATGGCTATTTTATTTACTAAACTCGCAACTTCTTTCAAAATAATCAATGTAAGATACTTAGGAAAAAATGAAAAACATCGTCATGTACAGGTAAAATTCAATCAAGATGAAGATTTTTTTCAAATAAAAATTTCTGGTAGTCTTTATGTTCCAACTAGTAAATTTCTGAAATTATATAATTTGATCCTTTGGTATTATATAAGATATATAACAGGACAAAAACCATCAATGTCAGAAAAAGGTAGAACACTCTCAGAATTATGGAAATCTGAAGGTAAGCAAATAATAAAGGAAATCAATGCATTACCACGTAAAATGAATGTAAGTTATAACTCCCATCCATGTAATATTTGTGGAGAAAGTACCCTCAGAAGTAATTTATGGAAATTTAAATCAAAACGATTATCTTCAGGGATAGAAATAGAAACCTTTGTTTGTGAAAAACATCTGGATAAATTAATTTAAACAGATTAAATACTAATCATCTATAAAATTATTGAATAATATATTAAAACCACTGGATGGTACATTTTCGAAGTATTCATTAGTAATAAAATTTGTTCCACCTAAAATTAAATAATTTCCATTCCCAATTGTTCCCAAAATTCCGATCGATAAAAATTCGAATCCAACATTAAAAGGATCTACAGCAATTTTTACCCAACCAAGCTCAGTTGTATTTTCCCCGGTTGATCGTATTTCACCCCCAATATAAAAAAACTCATCCACACCGGTTACAATATCATCTGATGAGAAATTTGATACTATTTGAGGTAATCCGCTATAACTACCAATGTCGAGACCTGTGTATTCTGCTGAATATCTTGATAAATACTGCGAGGCTTGATTAATATTTGTATATTCACTGCCATCACTCAATATTATTAAAGATCCACCATCAATTACGTATTGCTCGTAACTGTCTAACAAATCATCATTCAAAGGTCGCGTTATCGTAAGATTTTGTATCGTTTGGGCTTCAGCAAATCTGGGTACAATAACAGATTTATAGTCTGCGTATTCATAATTGATTTCGGTTAACAATTTATGATGGACAATATAACCATTTGATCTCAGGAATCCTTCAAAATTGCTAAATTCTCCGTAAGGGTGCCCATAACCATTAACTGATGTTCTATGATCCAACAATATTTTCCCATTTGAAGGTTCTATAATATTGAATCTATATTCAAAGGCATTCCCAATGTCTGTTTTAACCTGCAGAACGTATGATCCTGTTTTATTATTTGAATTAAAATTAATTGTGAGATATCCACCCCATGGGTTTATTTCAATTTGGTAATTATCGATTAGAGATACTCCATTTCCTATTAGGTCTAAATGAAGATTTTTGGGATCATCGAAGCCTATTGTACTGAATTTCCAAGACCTTGACCAAGTTTCATCAGAAAATCGATTGTGGACATCGGTTTCATTTACTGCATGAAAAATGGTGGTTTGATCTGTTATATTCAATTTATTGTAGGATTCAGATTGGAGTAAATCAAAATCAATCTTCCCCCATCCAGAAAGCTTGTCAAAGACAGCAGAGTTCCACCCCACAGTTAATGTCGAAAATATTCCTTGTAACTCATTTAGAGTAGGCTGATTTCCATTTTTCCGTAAAATAAATAATAATTGGGATAATCTTCCAGTTATTCTTGGAGCCGCGAAAGATGATCCTTGTTTCCCGGATTTTGAACCATCATCCAAATATTCTGTAACATAATTACCAAAGTAACCCATTCCACCTACTGTATAATCTGCAGGTAGTAACGAATTTTGACCATCGTATGCACCTACTCCAATCACCCAAGGATAAACAGCAGGCCATTCAATATATCCAGAATCTTCAAAATTATTATCACCACCATTTCCAGTTGAAGCAACGAAAATTGTTTCATTTTGATATTCATAAAATACTTGATCAAGCATATCTGAAATATAAGGTACTGATCCTAATGATAGATTAATTATGTCAACTTCCATTTCCTCAACTAACCATGAAATAGCTGCTAGAATACTTTGAAATGTTAACTCGCCGTTGTAATTAGCGATTCTTGCGGAATATAGTTCCGAATTTGGGCTCTCATCATGAATTATATCACAAATCAATGTTCCATGATCTAATTTGTCGTATACATTTTCATCATCGGAAAAGAAACCATATTCTTTAGTTGTAAATGAAGTATAAGCCTTTACAAATGATTCTTGACTTTCCGCACATCCACTATCTATAACTCCAACTTTAGTAAAATTAGTTTTATCATCATTGAATAATGTAGGAGTTAAAACATTCAATGTAAATCCTCCCAACAGTATGAGAATTAAGACAATAACCACAGAAACTTGAGGCTCATTTAGTTTCATAATATCAGCTCTTATTATAGTACAGTACTTTTTAGTTTACAAAGGTTTTCCTATTAAGCAATTAATTCCGGGCATTGGTTTCCCACTCATTAGTTCCAATGTAGCACCACCACCAGTTGATATATGAATATTTTCAGGAATTTCAGCAATTTCAGCAATTTTAATAGCATATATTGTATCACCGCCACCAATGATAATGTTTGCTGAACTGGAAAAAATTGCTGTGGTGATGGCTAGTGTACCAGATTTATATAATTCCTGTTCAAATACACCCATTGGCCCATTCCAAATAATAGAATTGGCTTTTTCGATAACATTTATGAACAATTTTTCTGAGTTAGGCCCAATATCTAATCCCATCGTCAAATCTGGAATTTGGCAAGAATTCACTATTTTTGCTTCTTCTTTCTCGATAATTGGGTTTTCAAAATCGTGACCTATTCTAATATCTACTGGCAAATGAATACCAACATGTTTTCTCTTTGCTGTTAACAGAATATCTTTTGCCACATCAATCATGTCTTCTTCAATTAGAGAAGTTCCAACTTTACCTCCATTTGCAACTATGAAGGTGAAGGCCATTGCCCCGCCTATGATTAAATCATCAACAACATTGACAAAATTCTTTAGAATTTCTAATTTTGATGAAATCTTAGCCCCGCCAACAATGGCTAATGAAGGGCTTAAAGGATTTGAAGTAGCGTCGGTTATACGGATAAATTCTTTTTCCATTAAAAATCCAGTATAACCTGGAATATAACGAGTAATTCCTTCCGTTGATGCATGACCTCTATGAGAGGAACCGAAGGCATCAGATACAAAAATTTCACCCAAAAGTGCTAATTCTTTGGCTAGGTGAGTACTATTCTTGGTTTCTCCTTCATGAAATCGAGTATTTTCTAACAAAATCACTTGATATGTATCATCAGATAGTCCTTCGATTAATGCTTCAGATTCAGAACCTATTAATTCTGATGAGAATTTAACTTCTCGATTGAGATGTTTGGACAAATGTGTTGCAACAGGCCTTAGAGAAAATTTTTTATCAACTCCCTTTGGCCTTCCAAGATGAGACATTAAAATTACATATCCTCCTTTGTCAAGAATGTAATTTATTGTAGATAAACTTCGAACAATCTTTGTGTCATCAAGGACCATTCCATCTTCAATAGGGACATTGTAATCAAC
>MDVR01000076.1 GCA_001940725.1 Candidatus Heimdallarchaeota archaeon LC_2
CCACGTCGTTATCTTTTCTTTTATCCTTTTGCCATCTTTCCATCTCAAGTGAAGTTATTGAGAATAACACGGTCTTTGAGTGAATTGGTAAACTAATTAATACCTCTGCAACAGTATCAGTCTCAATAACTTGTGATGCCTTGTTAACATGATCAACCATTACTTTACCATCTTGATTCGCTTCTGCTACTTCACCTGCTACTCTTATCAGATCCAAAGCACGACGTGCATCTCCATGTTCAGAAGCTGCAAGGGCTGATGCTTTTTCAATTGCTGATGTTTCAACAACATTATTTTCAAATCCTATTTCGGCTCGTTCTTGTAGAATATCTTTCAATTGTGTTGCAGTATAGGGTGCGAAAACAATTTCTTGCTCCGTTAAAGTACTTTTTATTCGTGGATCAACAGTTTCCTTAAAGTTTACATTATTAGTAATACCAATTAAGCTTACTTTGCTGTTTTTTAAATCACTATTCATTCTAGTTAGACTGTAGAGGGTTTTAGTATCTTTCTTCATCAAAAGATCTATTTCATCCAGAACAATGGTAAGTACCCGTTCCTTTGTATCTAATTCTTTGCAAAATATATCAAATATTTTATCTGTTGCCAACCCTGTAATGGGAACATTTACGCCAACAGAGTCACAGAGGGCTGCGTAGACACGATACGCAGTATCCACCATCTGACAATTTATAAATGCAAATTCGAAATTTATATCTAGAGAATTTGCCTTTGTATGTAGATGATTAATCACATATTTAGTTACGACGGTTTTTCCACCACCAGGTTTTCCATATAAGAAGGCATTTGAAGGTGTCCCGCCAGCTACTATCGGTCCTAATATTATCGCTAGGGATTTTATTTCTTTATCTCTATGTGGAAGATTATCTGGAACATACGTTGCTCTGAGAGTATCTCGATCTTTAAATATCGGTTTGCTAGGAGCATGAAATCTATCAAATATTTCATCTAAATTGACCATAATTTCCCCACTTTATTCTTATTTTCTAAGTACAGTAACATAATCACTGAAACTAACCCGCAAACACAGGCACTATTTTTTGCATATAATTCTTGTGGAACTCCTCGAACTTTTGGTTCCATTAGTCATTATTATTGATAATTATTATGATTAAATCATTCTAATTAATATCATTTCTTAAGAACTGGGCGAATTTTATTTTTGAATTGAATTTGCACTCAAAAACAAAAAATAAATTTTCTAATACATTTTAATTCATCCTTTATATAATCAATTAGGCTTTGTAGTGTAAAATACATCAAAACATGATTTTTACATGTTCTCTTCTTTTGGAACTAATGAAACTATTGGTGCTCTATTTTCAAATCGAGTTATTTGTAGATATTAAATACAGATATTGAATTTAAAGTTATAGTTTATTATTTGTGATGTTATCTATACAATTTTTATTCGTAATAATTTTAACATTTAACTTTAAAAAATCCTTTTATTTTCTCGAGAAATGTTTAGTTATTGATTGTTATCATCTATATCAAAATCTATAATTTCTTTGAATCGAGGTTTATCAGCCTTTTTTGGTATATTAATTTTAACATCTGAAATTTCATCATTCAAGTACGTATTATGATGATAATACACAATTCGAATATTTTATGAAACCTGAATATTTTTAATCAATTATTATACTTAAACATTAAATATTTAATTGAACTTTAGACAAGTTAGATCATTCTCATTGGGTTTCAAAGTCTATTTAGTCTTTATATATTACAATCGCATAATCTATAATATGATAGCGGTTAACTCTTATGTTGATGATAATATGAACGATATTTTACTTACAGGAACAATGCCTGCTTGGGTTAAAGTGTTACTTTTTCATTCTGATGTATTTCTGATTTGCACAATATCATCTTTCACATTTTATGGTTTCTGGCTATTATTAAATGGAGGAACTCAATTTGTTGGAGATGTAATATTAATAATCCTAATGGATGTTATTCTTATTTCCTTATTTATACAAATAGTAAGGCCCAGTGAAATTGTTTTGGATATTAATCTTGCAATCGTAATCGTATTGTATGATTTAATATTTCTCTTTTTGTTGAATGGTGTGGGCATGCGTGGACTGCTTGGTGAAAATATTAATTAATTGTACTTAAAGTAGAGAGGGGAATGGTTTGCGCATACTTTACGGAATAAATACTAATGGGCAGGGGCATATTAATCGGACAGCTTTAATAATTGATCAGTTGGTTAAGGAAGGTCATCGGGTTGATATTGTGTTTTCAGGTCCAAAACCGCCTGATTATGCAAAAAAAATCGCTAGGAATTGGATGAGTGTGCTGGGTTACAGGTTGATCTTTAGGGGTAAAGTATTTAATATGCCAGGAACATTGGTTGAAAATATAAGAAGACTGTTTTACTTTCCAAATGAGATAAAAAATTTAGTTACAAAAGTCCAAAAGTATTCGTATGACCTAATATTAACCGATTTTGATTTCTATACTTCGCTAACAGGTAAAATTCTCAAAATCCCAACGATCGCAGTTGATCATCAACATTCATTAATTCATAACAAAGCAATATTCCCAAAGAATAAGAGATTTGACAGAATTGCGGTCCAGTTAGCAGTTCACCTTACTGTGCCTCACCGTGACCATTATATTGCAATAGATTTTGCTGATAAAATCTACAGTAATTCTAAAGGTACTTTGTATCCATTGATTCACAAAAATGATATTGATGCGTTTGAAGTCAATGCAGAAGATCACTACACTATCTATCTTTACTCTTGGCCACCACGTGAGCTGATTAATTTTTTCACTAAGTACCATAAGGAAAATTTTCATGTATTTGGATACAATGTTGATTTAAAATATAAAAATCTAATTTTCAAACCAACC
This sequence comes from Candidatus Heimdallarchaeota archaeon LC_2, assembly GCA_001940725.1. The sequence continues at coordinate 2,890 of MDVR01000076.1, forward strand.
AGTAGAGTTGGCTTCTTGAAAGATATGACCTCAAGTAAAGGCATTATTACTCAAGGTGGCTTTTCACTTATTTGGGAAGCAGCACAAATAAAAAAACCCGTCTTTGCGATTCCACAAATAAATCAGTTTGAGCAATATATTAGTGCTTACAGAATGTCGGAATTGGAACTGGGTTATTTTGCAGAGACTCTGAATACTAAAGATTTAGACAAGTTTTTTGAATTTAGTGATAAATGTAATTACAAAACTAGTCACAAATTACCCATTTTAACCGTACAAAAATTAACAAGGACAATTATGCTAATTTACAACAAATTGTAAGGTACCAATAGATCGATTGACAAGCATTCTTCTAAATCTATGACCTACAGAAGTGTTGTTTAGTTTGAAAAGATCGATCATTGAATATTTAATTCTTGCTCCAGATGTTAATACAATCCTTGATCAAATCCATTTTTTTTTCAATTTATTACCACCTATTTACAGGTTTTCATTATGCACATCATCATCAACAATTTCGTAATCAACATCTATAATTTCCTTGAATTGATTATCTTCAGCTTTTTTTGTCATACCTTTTTTAACTTCTGTAATTTCGTCATCAATTTCGTCCAGTTTATGATTTAATTCAAGTTCTGCATAAACTTTTTCTTTGACTTCAGCTCGTATTTTACGTTTAAGAGCTTTACGCTCTTTTCGTTCTAACTTCTGTTTTGATTTAATAGATTTTGGGTCTTGGGAATAGATCGGATCTCCCTCCGTAACACCTGTTAAAGCTAATATTTCATTATTAGTTGATGCTATATTACCAGTGTAATCACTCAATAATGCTCTTGAAGCTTCATTAGCTGGACCTAAAGCAAGGTGATCACCAAAGAATTGTTTTTCTGATTTCAATAACGGTTTAAAATTTCCATCCCAAGAAATATTCATAGCCATTTTAGAGTTTTGATCAGCCACAATTCTCCCTAATTTACTATCCACACGATCTTCCCATTGTTCTAGAAATTCTGAAAATTTTGAATCGATTTGATCTAAATACTCAGTTGGTAATCCGTCTGAAACTTTAAAACCAAAAATACTTACAGCTGAGCCGATTTCTGGGACCTCCAATACTTTAATTCCAGGTAATGAAACCATTTGGAATTTAGGAAATTCAACAACTGTTAGCCAACTACCAATTCGTACAGTATTTGCTTGTGGGGTATCAATTACACGTACAAATGGTACTTTCACAGAAGTGCCTTCTGGGCTATCAATAATCGATATACCTGGAAGCTCAACCTTTGTCACACCATCTGATTCTGTTACACCATAATTTGAAAGGTCAAATTTAGTTAATTCAAGTTTTAAATTCTCAACCCAATTAGACATTCTATTTGAAAGTAAATTAATAAGGCTACTAATTTCACCAATTGTAGGTAAATTTAATTCTTTAAAATTGATTGTGGATAGTTGTTTAGATGAAAATTTGTTAGAAATAGAACTAAATTGTTTTTTGGGAATTACAAGGGTCGTAATACCATCTGTCATTTCAGAGATGTTTTGAACTCCTGATTTCACAAAACTTTCAGTTTTACCTACAACTAAAGTTGTCACTTGATTTTTCTTTTCTTCAATAGGTATTATTATAGATCCAGATTTAATACTATATTTTAGCTCTTGGTCTAAATCTATTGTAATATCACTTTCAATAATTGTACCGAATTTTTCTTCTAAGTTTAAATTAGCCAATTCTGTTGGAACATTATTTAGGAAGTTCCCTAGCATTCCACTGCCTAATGGATTTATTTTGAAGTTTTTAATATCTTCGCTAGACATGTAAAATGTAAATACAAAACCAATCAAATAGTAAACCCTAATAATTCCCCATTCGTCACCAGTTACTCCTCCAAACCACATAGTTAAAAGTAAGAACATTAAATTCGATAGAAAGCTCTCTCTTAACGCAACCATTGGTAATCTTGCATCACCTAGTACCATATCTGTGGATGAACGCGATGGATTTAATTTTGCAAATATAAAGTAAACATATGGTTCTACTAAATATGATAAAATGAGATAAATTTCTAAATTTTCTGGAACCCTCCTGGATGTAAAAATTGCAAAAAATGCTGCAAATAAAATAATACTCTTAAATATTCCTCTGATTAACAATATGGGAGTATTTTTGCTAAATAATCCTTTACGGTCAATAGATTCTCCATATTTTGTTACTATCCATACGAGGAATAAAGATAATATAACCAAATCTGCAATTTCATTAATTTGAATCTCAATTCCTGCTATTTCCATAGTGCTTTTACCTGTACTTCTTCCCCCTGTATACATCCATTGAGCGATAAACGCAATAATTAATCTCCGAAACGATGCAGAATGCAAATATAACAATAATTTTTTCGAAGGAGCAAAACTGGAAATGATAACTGCTATGAATAAAATCATAGATCCACTCATTGAAATTAGATATAAGCTCTCATCACCAAATAATCCACCGAATATCCAGAACATTGCGAATATAGATGCCATCACCTCATATTTTGGTTGCTGTTTAATATATGCACTCATTGCAAGGGCAGCTTGATCCATTCCAACTCCGAGGGGATTTTCATATGATGACATTTAATCAATTAATGAATAGGATGTAGTTTTTAAAAAGTAATTTAAACTCAGATGTTAATCATTGAATTACAAACTGTAAATTTATCTTTAGAGGATTGTTTATCATGAAAATTGGATTTCATCTATCAATAAAAGGAGGTATCGAAAATGTACCTGTTAAAGCAAATAAACTTGGTTATACGACCTTTCAATTCTTCACTCGATCATCAAGATCATGGAATTACAAACTAATAGAGAAGATTCAAATTAAAAATTTTAAGAAAAATTGTAATATATTTAATTTTGATACAAAAGTTATTCATCTTCCCTACTTGCCAAATTTTGCTACATCTGATACAATCATTAGGAATAAATCAATCGCATCTTTAGTTGAGGAAGTTTCAAGAGCAGATTTACTTGATGTTAATTTCTTGGTAATTCATATTGGTTCACATAAGGGTGAAGGCTTAACTTCTGGAATAAAAAATGTAATTGATGCTGTTAATTTTGCTTTAAATGAGAATAACCGAGTGAAAATATTATTGGAAACATCAGCAGGATACAAAAATTCAGTCGGTAGTAAATTTGAAGAATTAATGCAAATAATAGATAAAATAGAGATACCAAAGCGTGTGGGGGTTTGTTTTGATACTTGTCATGTGTTTGCTGCAAATTATGATTTAAGAAATAAAACCTCAGTCGAAACCGTAATTGAAACATTCAAAGAAAATGTTGGCCTTAATTATCTCTCTCTTATTCATTTGAATGATTCTAAAAGCAAACTTGGTGGAGGACTTGATAGACATCATCACATTGGAAAGGGTGAAATAGGAATTGAAGCCTTCAAAAGTTTACTAAATCATCCGGATTTAAAGAATATTCCAAAAATACTTGAAACACCAAATCAACCAGATTATGGTGATATTGATAATTTAAGGTTGGTTAAATCATTAATAAG
>MDVR01000077.1 GCA_001940725.1 Candidatus Heimdallarchaeota archaeon LC_2
TACTTTCCAGGAATAAATCAAAAAAATGGTGAACGGTTGCGTGAAGATTGGTTCGCGGTTATCTGGAATACTTATTGAATGGATCTATCTGGGTCAGCTACTTGATTCGAAGGATCTTTCCAGACAGAATGGCATTACAGCACTTCCAGGTTACTTCCCAAAGGAATATTGTAGAGGACTGGATTTCCATTGTTTTTCGATTGTTCCAATTATTTATTAGATAATTGAGAAATAAAAGTTGAAAGTATTACAAACTAGTCTAACTGTAAATCAAATCAAGTTTTACTTCAATATACCGTATGCGAAAGATAAATTGAGTTATAAGATCAGAATTCAATAATCTTAAAATTACTTGCCTATAATTCGGTACCACCATAAAACGCCCGTAAAGATAGTAGACTTATTACATACTTGAAAAAAATTACTTGCTCAAAAATCGGTACTGATGAATTTTCTGAACAGTAGATAGTTTTATTAGCTTTATCACACTAGTTAGATAAGGAGATTAAAGATATGAAAAAGGTAATTGAACCAAAAATCCTTTATTTCGGAACACCTGTCGTCTTAATTAGCAGTCTAAATGAAGATGGCTCAACAAATTTAGCACCTATGTCATCAGCTTGGTGGTTAGGCCAAACTTGCATGTTGGGTATGAGTACGAGATCGAAAACAGTTCAGAATTTACAACGACACGGAGAAGTTGTTTTAAATCTTCCATCAGCTGATTTAGTGGACAATGTAAATCAACTTGCACTAAAAACGGGTAAAAATCCAATACCTGAATATAAACAGAAAATGGGTTATACATTTGAACCAGAAAAATTCGAAATTGCAGATTTCAGTGAAATTCAATCAGACATTGTCAAGCCCTCTCGTGTAAGAGAATGCCCAGTCCAGTTGGAAGGCATCGTTGAGAAAATAAGTAATTTTGGTCCAGAAGATGATTTTCTTGCAAGTATCGAAATAAAAATTATTAGAGTTCATATTGATGAAGCTTTGATAATGTGCGACACGAAGAATCACATCGATCCTGATAAATGGGACCCTCTAATAATGAGTTTTACTGAATTTTACGGGCTTCGAGAAAAATTAAGACCTTCAAGATTAGCAGAAGCATTCAGACCTCTCCTAGTAAGTTGATATCAAGAATATTGAAAAGAGGTGGTTTTTTAAAAGAATTGCAGATAATTTCCAAATTAGAATATTTTTAATCAATGGATTATCTATCTCAAATGAAACAATGATATAAGAAGAGGAAAATTTATACCCCAATGATTTAAATATGTCCTATGCGCATATTAATTCATTACAGATGAATTGGAAGTTATTATTATTATCAATAATATCATCTCTGGAGGGTTATCCTTTCGATTGGGAATATTTTCAAATAGCAATGCAATTCAACCCGTTTCCGCGTCTGCTAACCAATCTTCACATAGCCCCTATGTCATACCACCAGACTTTGGATTATTAAGATTTGATTTATTCCCCATAATTGTGCTGGGTTTGATGATTTCTACTATTATAAGAAGAAGTAAGTAGAATTAGGACAAACGATATTCGATATTATTTAGAGATGATTTCATTGATCAAATCATTTTTGCGTGTAACTAAATCAAATATTTAATGTCAAAATTTATTGGTCGATGTATATGAAAAAAATCAGGTACCTCACAATCATTTCTCATGAAGGTACCACGATTTATCATTATCCTTTTGTGAAAGATGATCTAGATATTAACTTATTTAGTGCTTTTTCTTCAGCTATGCTTTCGATCACAGAGGAATTGAATGATGAATTAATTTCTATCAATATGGAGAAACAAAAAATATTCTACCAGAAGATTGTGGATGGGATTTTTGTTTTGTCGGTTGAACGAAAAGCCAACTACAATTATGTTCTAAAACGCTTAAGATTATTGAGAAAATCTGAAATAATTAAATCCCTCCTTTCGGACCTTGATATCGGTACAATGATCGATGTTAGTGAAGAACTTGATGAGGAAATCGAGAAAATTTTTGATATATTAATTCCTGTAAAACCTCAAGATCCAGTTTTGGAAATTTCGAAAGATGTATTCTTAGAAGCCTTAAAAGGTTTGGAATCCATCTAATTACACCAAATTCAGTATTAATATACCTATCTGTATATTGGTAGATGAATCAATCGTAATCAAGCCCAGTCCTAAAGCATGAATATTCTACTTAGTATTGTTTAGAATATGGATTCTAACTCTGTAATGAAAATATTGCGAATCCACGCAAACAATCTTAGATATCCAATTCTAAATAAATTTGCTAACAAAACTTGGTAGGTTTTTATTTACTAATTTACCGTCAAACCCTTTATAGAGACCTGGATGAGTGAAAAGAAACAAAAACAAAGTGATAAATGCTACCGACCATGGAATTATCAAATCAATTATACCCAAACCTATACCTGCCATTCCAATTGCGAACCCATTCACTGTTGCAAGTAATGCGCCTCCTCGAGACAAAGTACCCGTTAACAGACTGAAACTGGATATGATTTCTATAGATATAACAAGTAAATAGAGTAGAAACCATTGATCGATTGCAAATTCCATAATTGATTCAGGTAATATTGTTGTTCCCTCACCCATTGATATAATCCTATCTTCAAAATCCCCTTGATTAGGACCTAACCTTCGGAAAACCGTTCCAAGCCATACTAATCCAGCGATTATTCTTAATAATAAAATAAGATTTTCATTAATTGGGTTTTTGGTTTCAATAATTGGCATTATATTCCAATTACTGACCTATACGGGGGATTTAATTATTTGGAAGATTAATCAATCTATTTCCAATTAATTTCATAAGATAAATCGAACTTTGATTTTTTGATGACAATGAATAATTGGGCGTAATGGCTTTGAATAGATTTTGCTCGACTCAATAATTTTAGTATTCAACAAAAAAAAAGTGCTAGTTTAACATTTGTTGTTATAATATGAGTAACGGTATTGAGAAACCAACCCGCATTTACAAAAAATATCTTAAGAAAACTTCTCGTTTATTTCCTTCATTGGGGTTTCAAACATATATTCATAGGAGAACTTCCAATCATTTTGCTCAAAATTAAAATTTTGTGGATAGAACCAATAGATCATTGACCCATTTTGGTTGGTGTCTAACCTGAGTGACTGAAGTGAAGGAAATGTTTCCCACAAGAGGAAAAGAAATTCATTTGATTGTTTTGGTGTCAAATTACCCCAAATTAATGCCTTATCATTTTCTAGTAGATCTAAAGCCATGCGATATGGAGGTGGGTTTTCTTTGAATAAATAATATAATAGATTTTTATCTGTCTGGGAAAGTGAATTTATCTGTACAAGAAAGGTCTCTGTTAAATCAAAGTATTCATGATTATAGTTCAATCGGATTGTTGATACAAGTTTATTCATAACAAAATTGTAGATTCTATGTGTATCTGTTCTACTTAATTCATACTTCTGGCGTAGTTCAGTTTGCTTAATCCCACCATTTGCTGAGATTGTTCTTAGAAAATTCAGTTTAATTGGACTCAATTCTTTGTAATCTAATGGAGTTATCCTTTGAAAATCAATATATGGCTCTTCATGAACTGAAGAAAACCAATCTTGCCAGTTGAATTTCCATAATTGATTTTCATGATCAAAATTTTGTAGATCGGGATATGTTTCTGTTCTAATACCGGTACTTGCGAATAAATCATAATCATAGATGATATTCTTTCGCATTAATAATTCATCCAAAAATAATTTAAGATTTTCTTGAGCCTCAGAGTTGTTGGGAACATCAAATTGCATTAAGAGTCCAAAATGTTCTCCAAAAAATCTTGATCTATAGTGGGTATAAGGATGAATATCGCAGGCTAGTTCCAATTTCTTTAGTAATTCCATTGTCCATACTTTAGCAATGACTGACATGCGAATAAGACCAAGGGTTTCTACTTTGTATATTGCAACTGGTAATCCTATAATTCCCTCTTCAACCATTCGATTATACCTTTTCTTCACTGTAGGCCAGGAAATATCAATCTTACTAGCTAGTTCTTTCATTGATATTAAGGGATCTGTCTGTAAAGCTTGTATAAGCTTAAAATCTTTGAATGGTATTTGTTGCATTCTCTATATTTTAATTCTGAATATGGTTAATAATGTTAAAGGTGATCGAATGGAAAACTTGATGTTTAATGTTTGACATTTTTGGATTTATTAGGAAATTGTTATTGAATTATGCTTGAATTATTCTAGAATCATAACAGAATTAATAGAGAGAGAGGATTCCCACCAGGAGTTCCCCCGGGTGGATCAAAAGTAAAATCGACCGTATCAGTTGCGTAGCCGCCTTGAAAAATTGTACCTGTAATTTGTACAGTGTACCATCCATTTTCCGTTGCATGATTGTAGAAATACATCACATAAGAAAGGTCAAAAACTGCAGTAGATAAATCATAATGATAATTATACGCTGTCTCAGATGGGAGAACTAGTGAAATGTCTAAATCATAAAAAATATCATCGAACTTGTCGCTTTCGAAATTTACTGAGAAATGACTAACTACATCATCCTCGAGACCATCAGGATCAAGAGCAGTATAATATGAATCAACAATTGTAATAGTCATAGTAATACCATTATTCTCAATTGTAGTGGTTTCCGATGCATTTGAGTTCATAAGAGAAAATGAACTCAAACATAGAATGATTAAAAACAAAGAATGAATCTTCATCACTGAATTGCCATGATTAATTGATTATAATACTGTTGGAACAATTAGAAAATATTTGGAATTAAATATAGTGAATGTTTCAGAGGCCCATAATGACATGATTCACCAAATTTTAACAAGTTCCCCACCAAAATTTGTGGCTCATGTGATCTTATAATCGGACCGCGATTGGAACAACATTCAAAAACAAATGCATTTTTTTGATTATTGTTTCGAAGAGAGAGTTACACAATATTATTGGTATATATTCATTTAATTGGCGGTATTGGGTTTATCTATATGCACTTTCTAATTACAGATTCGCAAGATCGACAGAACACGGATGTAAAATAGAATTAAGTGGCAATATAATTGCAAAATTATTCAATGTTATTTTTAATAAATTTCTATATTATTTCAACATAATTTCTAAAAGACCCCGAATAGTAATAAAATGTTCTCCCATTTTCTGGTATTTATAATAATTAATTCAACTGAGTAAATATTACATTAAAAGAATCAAATCTGCAATCAGACACTCACAAACAATTGACAAACTGAAATGAGTGTCTATATGTACATAGAAAATGGCTATGCTCCCAATATTTTTATGTAAAATTTGCTTTAAACCGTATTGATTGTATCAAAATCCTGATAGTCCAAGATGTCTTACAAGAATTGGATCAAATTTCAAAGATAGAGACAATTGAATCGATTAACCAACTTTGATGGACAACAAATCCCTATTATCTTCACCCTTAAAAATTGATAACTTATTGAGAACCAATATTACAATGAAATGGAAATTTGAAAATATACCCAATTTAATTGGAAAAACCGTTATAGTTACAGGAGGCAATTCTGGGATCGGTTATGAGATTTCTAGAATGAGTGCTGCAAAGGGTGCCAGTGTAATTATTGCCACTCGAAATTTTGAAAGAGGACAAAAGGCTGTTGAATCCATACAAAGAATGCATCCGAATACAAAAATTGAAACAATAAAACTGGATTTAGCCAGTTTAAATTCAATAGAATCATTTGTAGAGGATTTTAAAACAAAATACTCAGAACTTCATTATTTATTCAACAATGCTGGAATTATGGCTGTCCCCTTTTCGACAACTGAGGACGGTTTTGAGAGACAACTAGGGACAAATCATCTTGGTCATTTTGCCTTAACAGGGAGATTGCTAGATTATTTAATTCATACAACAGAAACCAGAGTTATCACAGTTAGTAGCGGGGCTCATCGTTCAGGAGAAATAAATTTTGACGACATATTAATGGAAAACGACTATAGCAGATTTAGTGCGTATTCTCGAAGCAAATTTGCCAATATTGTATTTGCTTATGAACTACAAAGAAGGTTTGAATCAAATGGAATTAGGTCTTTGAGCTTAGCCACTCATCCAGGATTGTCTCGAACGAACCTCGCATTTCAAGAAAATGGGATGATTTCATTTCCATTGTTTAAATTCGTGACAAAAATAATTTTTGGTCTTATGTCACAAAGTGCAAAAATGGGGTCCTTACCGCAATTATATGCAGCATTTTCACCAGATAGCAAAGGAGGGGGATATTATGGTCCAGGGGGATTTCGTGAGATAAGAGGATATCCCAAAGAAGTAAAGTCAATTCCAACTACCTATGATACCAATATTGCAAGTAAACTTTGGGACATTTCTGAGGAGCTTACTGGAGTTAAATACAAGTTTTAACCTGATTAAATATTTTTATCAATAAATCTTAGAGCATGGTTTCTAATAACAACAATCATAGAAGTTAATCCCATATTTCTTCCCATTGAAAGATTTTTACCAAAGAAATCATAAACAATTTCTTCTCTCAACTTGGATACCGCTTCTGGTGATTCTCCTGATACTGTTTTATCAATAATTACAGCCATTGCTTTTGCTGAAATCCCTTGTGGATTGTCAACAGCGAAATGGAAATGTATTTTTCCATCATGATCTAACTCCGAAAAGATGAATGCACCGGATTCACAAGATGGTACTCGGTTTTCTTCAGGATATGGACGCGAACTGATCTTATCTGAAACTTCCTTAAATTCTTCTGAATAATAGATCAACATGTCCATACGATCATTCCTACTTTCAATTAGTTTGAATTCTTCAATCAATTCTTTTAACTTTGAAGGATAGTCATCCATATTTAGATGGAATGCGGCATATTAATATTTAGTATGTTTAGGGAGATTACAAAACTAATCAATTATAGACAAATTGATAATTATCCGATTTGCAAATATTATTTCTCAATAGGTACTCCAACCAGATTTCCATATTCAGTCCAAGAACCATCATAGTTCCAAACTCTGGTGTGCCCAAGAAGATATTTGAGTACAAACCAACTATGAGCTGAACGTTCGCCAATTCTACAGTAAACTATAAGATCATTATCAGGGTCTATTTCATTTTTTGTGAAGTAAATCTCTTTTAAATTTTCGATATTCTTAAAGGTCCCATCTTCATTTACAGCAGTTGACCATGGGATGGATTTTGCTCCAGGTATATGACCTCCACGTAACGCACCTTCATTCGGATACCCGGGAATATGAAGCCGCTCTCCAGAAAATTCCTCAGGACTTCGTACATCAACAAAGGGACCGTTGGCAGCGACAAGCTCTAGTACTTCATCTCTAAATACTCGAACAGGTTCATCATTTCTATCATTTGCAGAAAAATCAGTTGAAGGATAATTAGGAGCTTCTTTTACTAATTCTCGCTTTTCCAAATCCCATTTAATTCTTCCACCATTCATTAATTTAACTTTGGTGTGTCCAAATAGCTGAAATACCCATAAAGCATAGGCACTCCACCAATTATTTTTATCTCCATAAAAAATAACTGTCGTATTGTTTGCTATTCCTTTTCTTCTTAATAATTCTTGGAAGGCATCTTTGTTGATGTAATCTCTGGTTAAAGGATCATTTAAGTCTTCTGTCCAATCTATTTCAATAGCTCCCGAAATATGACCCGATCGATATAATAATGGGTCTTCATTACTCTCAACCAATCGATATTCTGGATTAGGAGAATCTGAAGATAGTAATTGCAAATTATCTGCAACCCATTCTGTGCTAGTGAGAATATCTTGTATGTTGTATGATTCTGTACTTTCTGACATGTTTATTGCTCATTATAACTCATACTTAAAAATTCAGACAAGAGAAATAATTAATTTCATTTGTTTAAATTCAAGGTAAAATCTGTCTCCATATGTAATTTCATATCGTATAATTGGTTCAGAAAATATTATTCGTAACTCCTTTGCAAAAGAATGATGTTCTACTTTGGTTTCCATAATAAGGATTTTTAGCTACTCAGAAAAGCAATTGTGAGATACTCAAGATATAATAAAACCCAAATATACTTATAATACAATCTAACAAAGTATAAACTATTTATTATTCGATATTTAAATTTAAGAGAAAGTCCTAACAAAAAAATAATAAAAATATGATAAGTCAAAAAAATCATTTCATGAAAAAGATCCAAAATAAAAAGTTGGAAAAATATTGCAGTTAAATAATTTATAAGTAATAATGATATACAAATATTATACACTTGGGATTTGTCGATAATTGTAACTAAGGTTCTTACTTGAAAAATTGAATCGCCAGCTTTATCAGGTATATCTTTAAACAAAGAAATTACAACAGTGAAAAATAATATGAATGTTAAAATATAAAATATTTCATCGTTGACCTTATAAGATCCGTTAATCTCTGAGTTGAAATAAAAATAAGCGGATAAATTTAATAGTAAACCTCGTCCCAGAATAATAAGTAGTGAAGCCAAAAGAAAATTGTTTCTCAATCTAAATGGGGGTACTGAATAAATTATCCCAATTACTATCATAGTAATTGCAGCACTAAATAGAATAATATTTGTCATTGAAATGAAAAGCCCCAAAAATAATCCCAATATAGATATTATCCATCCTGTTTTTATTGAAAAATCACCTTTGGCTAAAGGTAAGTGAGGTTTATTAATTCGATCAATCTCAACATCATAAATTTGGTTTATTCCAACTACAAAAATATTGATACTTACAGCCCCAAATAGAAAAATTACATAATGCAAAGAATTCGCATAAGTTATATTATTTATTCCTGAAACGATTACAAGAAAAATTGTAGTGGTCGCTGCAAAAGTACCAATAATTGTATGAAGTCTTGAAAAATGTATAAAGTTGATAATCCCAGTTATTAAATTTAATCTAGTTATGTACTGCCCCTCCAATTACGAATTAACTTATTAAATGTAATATCAATGATAATCATTTGATAAATGCTTCCAACAGAATTAATTTTTGTTAAATATAAAATGAATTGTTCACTCATCTCATAATTTGGTATGAAACATAAACTTGAACCATTATTTTCAAAAGAAATCTAATTATAATCAAATTTTATTACTTTATAGAATTATTTATCATTTGATATCTGAAGTTCCTAAACCTTCTGAAATAGATTGACTCCATAGACTTATTTTTCCTTATTTTCATTTCTCACATTCGTTTGAATAATTGCCCCACCTTCATTTTCCCAAATCTCTAATTTTAATGCTGAATCATCGAGGTGTTCATGGTCGAGTAATGAATCCATTTCAGGAATTTTATTGCTTTTTTTTAAAGGATTCATAGTTTTTAATTCATGGATTTATTTTTAAACCAATGTATAAAATCAATTGGCTAGTTATTCTTTTGGTCAATCGAATATTAATCTTAAATCCAACATTCATTCTTCTAAGTTATGTACAAGATCCATCTACAATTTATATTTTGATATTTGAAAAAATTCCATTTTCCAAATATTCTTAAAATAAATTGATATTAGTCATACAGTCAATTTACATGCTATACGAAGAAAAAGAATTATTAGAAGGTATGCGGAACTGTCACCGTGCCTGTGGAAAAGATTTTGAGGGAACGGTCAAAATGGTAAGTTCTGTTCGTGGACGTGAAGAGGCTGAGGTCAACTTGACATTGCTTGAAATAGCAGGTAAATATGGAAGCTCTAAAGAATACAAAGATTTGAGAGAGAAGATCCCTCAAGAATTTCCATTTTAGGTTTTGACGAGAAATGGTAAACTGCGGTGTTTGTTATGTTAAACTAGATGATTTTGATGAGATGGCAAGTCATTTTTTACAATTATCTGATAAAAGTGATCCAAGCCATATAAAATTCCTAAATCAATATATTTCATCTAAGAAATTAGAGGTTAATCAGCTAAGGAACACATTAGAGCAATTTTTTAATCATAAAGCAGATGGGTTGCATTTATGGATAAAAAAAGTATTTGTACAAAAATTCTATTCAAATGATCCACATCCTTTTGTTTTAGCACTTCAACACCCATCAAATAGTACCTTGATTGGTTATACTATCGAACATCAGCATTTTCTTCGTCAATGGGTACGTAGCTGTGGAGCGGTCATTTCAAAAACTGATAAGATGGATGTAACCTTATATGAGCTGGAAAATATTAACACAGAATTTGGAGGATTTGGAACTGAATTACCGTCACATTTCGAATTATTAATCAGAATGGGGGAGAGTCTGGGTATTTCTCGCAAATTGATTTTTGAAACTCAACCTCTTCAAGATACAGCAAGAGCAATTAAGTTTTGGCAAGAAATTGCCCAGAATCGAGATTGGATAGAGACAATGACTGCAATGCATAGTCTTGAATTAATAGCGTATAGGAACATCAAAAACTACGGTGCTAGCATATCATATTTTGATCCCGGAATTCTTGATCAATCTGAAATTTCAGATGATACTAAACAGTTTCTACGTGAGGGTTATGAAGCGGATATTACGCATGCAGATGAAGCTCTGGAATTAATTGAAAAATATGCAAATAATCCCGAAATAATCCAAAGAGTACAAGCGACATTCTTACAATCAATTGAATGGTTTGATAGGTATCTTCTTGCAAGATTGGATAGAGGAAAAGAGTTTGAATAAATGTGAATTATGCCATTCGCAGTGGGGAAATTATTGGAAGGTTTTCGAAGATCGTAAATTATTTTTTTGTTGTCAGTTATGTGCAGTCCAATATGAGAACCTAATTAGTACAATCCAAAATCAAATTGAGAATCAGAGGATGTCAATTTTAGAAATTAAAGGTACCTCTAGGCTTCGAATTTGCAGAGTAATTAAGAATGATAAAGAATATCGATTTTCATTATCGTTTAGAGCTGATGGACAAGTTTCTCATTTCAAAGAGCTCTAAAGGAAATTTGACATGATGTTAATCAATCGAATTTTCATTTTATAAGTTCAATTTTAGTCATCAAACCATGATTCAAACATTCTTTCTGTTTCATGAAAAGCCCCAAGCACTTCTCTATTAACAGCTTCAATAATAATCTCAAATTCATTACAAAGTATTTTATTTCCAGATGATCGCTTTATACCTTCAATATTAACAGGAATGATAATTTTCTACATAATGCAATACTTACCAAATAAGAGGTTTGTCTTGAAGAGTGAAAAACGAATTTTAGGAAGTGTTTTTATTGATGATATCCTAGTGTATCTTATTTTCATTGATCTATTTGGAATCGTCTGGATAATTTATGTCCTTGCAAATTTAATTATTTATGAATGAATCTGTCAATTCGCCTTTTTATATTTTTTTTTTTAATTAACTTGCTTTCATAATCTTTACAATTCTGTCTACGAAGCTATTAAAAGCATATTGTAAATTTTCTCCAGTTAAGGCTGAAGTTTCTATATAATTTATTTCCATTGCATATTTATGAGACAAGATATCGATATATTCCTGAGCGTCGCTTTTCTGTATTACATCTTCTATTGTTTCTCGTAAATCGATTTTATTACCGAAAATAACTATAGGGATGGCAGTACTACCAACTTTTAAGAATGATTCTATCCAATTGGGCACATTAATCATCGATGCTTTATTTGTTATATCAAACACTATAATTATTCCAGCTGCGCCTTTGTACATTGCTTCTGTGACTGATTGAAAGGTTTCTTGCCCAGCTATATCCCAAATTTGTAATATATAATTCTTGTAAGATGTGATTGCAAAATCAACTCCGAGAGTTGGTACGTATGTCGATCGAAATTCTTCTCCAATATACCTAAGTCTTAATGTCGTTTTCCCAACTTTTATGTCGCCAAAAGTTACAAGTTTAATTGCTGCGATTGATCTCTTAGGAGCCATACTTTGAATGTGTTACTTAACTATTTTTATTAATCGATCTAGCTTGTCTCAAGTTCAATTAAATATCTAATATTTAAATACGTTAATTGACTAAAGATATTCAGTTTCACAAATTATTCGAATTGCTTATTAGGATGATTAAACGCATTTACAATCAATCGATTGATCGATCTAGGTTGTCTCAAGCTTCGTTGAATCCTTATTCTTTCTAGACATCAGCTAATCAGTCTAGCTTTCGCTTCAGGAATCGGGAAAATTTAAAGAGGCAGGCAGTTTCCGCTAGTTTGTCTAGAACATGCGTAACAAACTACCTGCAAATCAAATTTTCAACGAAATCCCCGAAAAACTTATCGAAAGACTCTCGGATATTGCCACTAAAAGTGGCTGGGATCAGCCACTTCGTGGTAGACGCCATTATTCAGCGTCTGCAATGATTATGGCAATTATTCTGTTCTACATCAAACAGTTGAACTCGCTGGAGGCTTTGGTGTGTCATCTGAAGCACACTTCAGATGCAAAGGACGCTTGTGGTTTTGGGAAGGACGAAGGAGTTCCTTCGCGCTCCACTTTTTCAAGATTCATGCATTTCATCGGTCCGGATCCATTTGAGCAATTTTTCTACGAGCTTGTAGATTATCTGCAAGCTCAAGGCAAGGTGCGAGGTCGTCACCTTGCTATTGATTCCACGCATGTTCCTGCATGGAGTGATCGAAAGTCCAAGGACAAGAAATCTCCAAACTTCACGATTGCAAAAAATTGCGATTATGCAAGGGTTGGGAGGACACCAAAAGGATTTGGTGTCTGTTATCGTGTGCAGACTGCCACGATAACCCATTCGGAGATCCCAATTGCAGTTCAGGTGCTTCCTGGAAATGTCAATGACAAAAAAGCATTCGAAGATATTTTAGCAAAATCGCTTGAAGTCATCCCCAAACCGACTGCGGTGTCTGCGGACAAAGGATATTCATCCATGAAAAACAGGACACTAATACAGGAAGCTGGAGCTTCCAGTATTATCCGCCCCAATAAAACGGATCTTAAGAATAAATCAATTCAGGACTTTCTTCCCCCTGATATGAGTGAGTACACCTACTGGAAGGTGTACTGGCGACGTAATGCTGTGGAACGAACCTTTGCCTATGCCAAAGGTTATTGTGGGCTTGGTAACCCACGAGTTGTAAACAAAAATCCTGTGAAACAGCACGTCTTCCTTTCATTCTGCATTTTATTGCTAATTAAAATCGCATGTAGTGAAATGGGACTTGAAAAGACAAAATATAGCATATTTGTCTGATTTTCAATCAAAATAAAATGGTGTTTTAGCGGAGCTCACACTCCAATTTATGATTTTTAATCAATAATATTGCTGATTGACTATGTCAATCGCAATTTCAATTAATTGATTAGTTTATCTTAAGACAGTCTAGATCGAT
>MDVR01000078.1 GCA_001940725.1 Candidatus Heimdallarchaeota archaeon LC_2
ATAACCTCCTTGGAATAATCTGATGAATTGAATGATTGCTTAACTAAGTTTAACCATTCTTCGGTTATGGTTGTCACCCTTGCTAATTCATCACTAGGCCAAACTAGGAATTTTCCAAGTGTTGTTATTCCTGCATCAACTAATAGATTAACTGATGGAATTAAATTTGGCGAAATAAATTCTGGTGGTAACATTAATATCTTAAATCCATTCTCCAAATTTTCCTTCTGTTCTTTTGATAACCTCTTTTTTACATATTGATTGGGTGCTAATACAATTTGATCTAGAGTGGTCACATCTAGTTCTTTTAACGCATTCTCAAACGGTTTTGGTAATCCTTCAAAATTACGACCTGATTGCGTAATTAAGTATTGGGCTCTTTCTTTTGTTTTCTTATTTTTTATTAAGGGATATTTGGTATAAAGATCTACTAAATTTAATATATTAGCATCATTAAAGTCTATCTCGTTTTCTTGATCAATTTCCTTTAACAGGTGGAGACCTCCAAGAGAATTAGACATTGTTAGGTATTCAATTATACGATCTTTAGATTCTTCAATTAATATTTGCACGTATTCATTAAATTTACTATCGTCTACAATTTCCAGTGATGAAGTAGCAGCAAGTTCTTCAACCGTTTTGATACCTGCTTTAGTTAGGATTTTGATTTTTCTTTTTGCATTATCCGTAAGATAATCAGTTTCAGTGATTTTCCCTTCAGATGGAACTAAGGTCTGCATCAAATTTGTAAATAATAATCTTTGAAGTTCTCCTATCTCAAAAAGTATGCTATCATCTGTTTTGATAATATCGTTAATCGTATCAATCTTACGCCTTTTGAATGCGTTTCTGAGATATCCATCAACCCAATCTTGACCTTGCATGCTAACTTTTATCTCACCATATTCTGGCATTAGTTCAGCCATCGCTTTTAGTTGAGATTTGAAATTAGATATTAGAGAATTGGCAAGCACTTTCTCGTTGACAGGTTTTATCGGATGTGTTGTTTCAAACAAGAAGTCGATTAATGTGGATACCTTTCTCTTTTTAATTGAATCAATCTCAAAGAATGATTCAAAATGAGGGATTAATTCTAAAATGTTTATTTTAAGTATTTCTTTCTTTTTATCTGGTTTGGAGAGTGGAAGAGTTTCAACTACTTTCGTCGGAGGTGTAACATCAGTAATTACAGGTTCATCGACAGCATCAAAGAAGGTATCTAAACTTTCTAATGCCTCAATATCAGAAGCATCACCTAAAGTTCCCGAAGCTAATAGGTTCGAAAGTTCATCGACCAGTTCTACCTCTGGAGATTCTTCAAATAACTTGGAGATAACATTAATTCGTTCTCTTTCAACTAATTTAACTGCTAATGTCTGAACTCTTAATAAATGTCTTGGAGGCGAAACTAAATAATCATATGAGTTTCGAATCCATCTTCTAGGTAGTGTTCGAGCTAATTTAGGTAAACTCGCGTCTTTTCCTTTATCATCCTTACCTGAAAATCTTTTCTCAGTATATGGATCGATAATTATAGTTGCATCTAACTTGGGAACTTCTCTAATTTTATCCAGTTCAGTAATAGTTCTTCGTTTAATGATATCAACTTGATTTGGTGATTTATTAAGAAATTTTGACAGATGTTGATTATCAGTTCTAAGGAAGGTTGATATCTCAAAAATATTATTTTGTTGTAGTTTTTCTACTGTTTCTGGCTTAGCCCATATAGCTTGTGACCAAATTGATCTGCTTGGGGGCAATACATTCGAACCAATTCTTGGAATTCCTGACGATAATGCTGCAATAATTCTCGAAGAGCTTACTCCTGTTGATGGATTCCAAATTTCTTCTTTTTTCAATATAGCTAGTAAATTATTAACAGTATGTGGTGCGAACCTATCAAATCTTGATTTTCTCTGTCTTTCTCTCTGTCTTCTTCTCTTCATCCCAAGATAGGTTTTCAATTTCCTACCTAGGGTCATCATAACTAATTTTACTTCTAATCCGATTTCCTCAACTTTATCAATATATTCTTTTGATGTTTCTGGAAAAGGAATTTTAGTAGATACAAGTGATACTGCAATTGCAAGTGGATCAGTAGCTTTTGTTAATCCATATTCTTTCCAAGGAATTTGATTTACAACACTAGTAATAAGATCACTTCCCGCACCAAAAATTAGTGGAATACGATTAGCAAATCTGTAAATAACTCTATTATCAACAACAGTTACTCCTTTGGAACTTGTGGCTGCTGAGACTCCCCCACCATATCCTATTGCTGCTTCAATTATGAATGGGTGTCCTTCATATGCTCGAGGTTCTCTAGTTATTGCTTCAATAAAATCAGGATTAAGTTCTTTTTCAAGACCTTTTCGCAATCGATTTGATCCAAGTGGTGATAAAGCATCACCCTTAGGGTCTTCAAATTTGAATATTCTTGCTTTTTTTCCTTTTAGAGTTTTAGATTCTTTAAGTGCACGATTGAACCCATCATGAACAATTCTTCTAATTTCGGGAGATGTTAATTCTAATGGTGCTTTATCAGTTGGGACATTTATTTCTTCAAAAAATTTCTCGGCTGCAAATTTATTGACTCCCATAAAATTATTCACAAGAAAATCAATTAAATTATCTTCATCAGAGTTATTCATTTCTCTTCTAAATGTTGAGATATCAGTCCCCCATGGATGAACTTGAACGACTTCAGGTGGTCTTGGGAGCTCATCAACAACACGTTTGTAATCTAAATCATCAACTGTACCTGGTTCATCACCTGGAAGAATTACTCGTATGTCTGCATAAGGTGTTATAATTGCTAGTTGTCTAAAATACTCTCTAACATATAATTTAGCTAAGTTCCAACTTCCTGTAAATGAAACTTTAATTTCTGTACCTGCGGTTTTAAAATAATTTTCTTCATCATCTTCAAGAAATACTTCATCTGTATGTATAATAGGTTCATTCTTTTCTAAATTGATAAATAATTGAACCCGATAAGTTTTATTTTCACCTTGTGGTCTGGTTGTGATCTGAATGGGTAGATCTAATGTCGACATGGCATATAGTAATACCATTTTTGAACCCAATCCGAACCTTCCTCTAGTTTGTTGAGCTCCGTATTTAGTTCCTGCTAACACAGTACCAAATAGTTGCGGAATAAGCTCCCGCTTAACTCCAATACCATTGTCTTTACAACTTAATTCGAGGAAATCTAACCGAGTATCTTTTGTTTTTGTTACATTTGATCCCATTAATGCAATTAATTCTTTCTTGTTCAATCTTCTAAGACTAATGAATATTTGAGGTGCGACTCCTCGTTTTTCGGATGCATCTAGACTATTTTCAACCAATTCTCGAACAGAAGTGAAAACTGCTCGCATTGAATTTCCAAATCCAGCAATTGATTTATTTTCATTAAAGAAAACCGCGGCAGAAGCTGTTCTAGCTTTAGAATCAGATTTTTTATCCTTTGCTTTCTTTTTTGAAGATTTGGGGTTGTCCATAGTAGGCTCACTAATGGTAGTTTGACTTTCGTCTAAATTTTGGAAGATTTCATCTTCTATGGGATCACTGTTGTTATCCAAAATTTGGCACCCTATACTCCGATTTCAAAGATTAATCGGTACTAATTGTTCGGGGAAAAGAACTCATTAAAGAAGCTACCGCTAAACGTTCTTGAAATTGTACTTGAGTATAAGAACAATGTAATTTGGAAGGCTGTAAAAATACTCCCTTCTATTGTTGTTAAAAGGGTGTTAGGGATGTGTTTATCAAGACGATTTTATCTTTAATTGATCGAATTAACATCAAGTTCGAGCGGATTATGATTTGATTTGGCAGACTTATAGGGTACGAAGCTTATTACGTAATTCAATCATACTTCCGTAATGTTTCTTGTAAAATGCAATACGTTCACAGGTAGTTTCATAAATTTCTTCAGGTGTTCGATCAACTCTTGCTACATGGTCATCGATCGCGGCCCTAGCCACAGCAGCAGCTTCGGTCGCCATCAATTTAGGATCCACTGGAGTGGTGATAATTTTATCCCATCTTAAATCTTCTTCGGAAGTCATTGAAGCAATTGCATGAGCTGCAGCAACCTTCATGTTTTTAGTTACTTTTGATGCTCGAACATCGAGTACTCCTCGAAATATACCTGGAAAGCCTAACACGTTATTAATTTGATTTGGAAAATCGGATCTTCCAGTACCTACAATCTTTGCCCCTGCTTCATGTGCCAATTTCGGATAAATTTCAGGTGTTGGATTTGCAATAGCAAATACAATTGCGTCATTATTCATTGCTCTAACCATATCCTGGGTAAATGCTCCAGCTGACGAGGCTCCAATCAGAATATCAATACCATCAGTAGCTTCGTCTAATGATAATGCCTCTTTCTTGGGATTTAATTCATTGGCTAACTCTTCCTTGTATTTATCCATTGCACCCCTACCTGAAAACAGAGTTCCAACACGATCAATTGTATTCATGTTTGACCCCTTCACTCCGGCTTCTAATAACATATGGGAAATTGCAATTCCAGATGCACCAGCTCCATTCATGACAACCCTAACTTCCCCAATATCCTTATCTACAACCTTTATTGCATTAAGTACACCAGCCAGTGTTACAATGGCTGTACCCCACTGATCATCATGAAAAACAGGTATATCTAGCATCTTATCCAGTGTTCTCTCAATATAGAAACAATCGGGTTTTCTGATATCTTCTAAATTTATTCCAGCAAAATTCTGCGACAACCCTGCTACAATACTGATGAATTTGTCTGGATCATTTTCTTCTAGAATAAGTGGAAATGCATCTACATCAGCCAGTGATTTGAATAGTAATGATTTGCCTTCCATTACTGGATATCCAGCAATACCAATATCTCCAAGTCCTAAAATTCTAGTTCCATTGCTGATTACAGCAATACTATTTCCAATATTCGTTAAATTAAACAGATCAAGTGGATTTTTTTGGATTGCTTTGCATGCTAGGGCAACACCAGGCGAATATGCTAATGTTAAATCCTTTGCATTTGTTGCAGGGGTTTTTCCAATAATCTCAATTTTTCCGTGATTTGGATACGAATGATGGTAGTCAAGAACTTCTTGTTCATTGTAAGTTACCTTACGCTCTCCATGGATTTCAGTTTTGAGGTCTGCCATTTTGCTAAGTGATTTTTTATCTTTTAACTAAAAAATCTACATATATTGATATTTTTGTTAGTCAAACTCATGATAATTTATCTTTCAAATTTTTATTCAAATGAGAATGGTAAAATATCGTACAAAATCTCAACAATAGTATAGTTATAAATTTAGAAGAAATGAGAATTGCAAAAGGAATCCTAAATATGTAAACTTAAATTTGTAATAAAATTACACTATAACGTATATATTAATTTAGGTTGAATTTGATATAGGATTATAATGCAAGAGTATTTGCGTGAGACTGAGTTTTTTGATGTAAATTCCAAGTTTATTCAAGATACTATACGAAATCTCGAACTTGACGGATTATCAGATATTGAAGTAGCTAAAAAATTATTTTATCATGTTCGTGATTCAATTCGATATTCAATCAAACCTGTTAACTTGGAAAAAATTACATACACCGCAAGCCATGTTTTGCAACAGGAAAGATCATTTTGTATACCAAAAGCGATCGCATTGGGTACTTTGGCTAGAGCTGCTGGAATACCAAGTAGAATCCATTTTGTTGATTTTATTAATCATCGTTTATCGGATGATCTACAAAAAATGTGGGGAACCAAAGTTATGGCCGCACACTGTTACACCGAATTATATTTAGATAATAAATGGGTAAAAGCAACTCCTGCATTGGATAAAGCAATTTGTGATAGACATAATTTCAAAACAGTTGAGTTTGACGGTTACACTGATGCCCTACTTCATAAAGTTGATCGAAGCGGTAATCCACATGCAGAATATATAAAAGATCGTGGAACTCAATCTGATATGTCATTAAGATTAGTAGCTGAGGTTTTCAATGAAGTGTATGGTGGAATTAACGAAGATTTCATGGATGAAAATTTCAAAGCGGCAAAAACATTATTTAATTGATTAATACTTAAAACTATACAATTTATAGAAAGTCATAACCAATAACTAGTCTTTCAATCGATCATTTACTGATTATAAATCTAAGTAGTTAGAACAATCTTGATTAAAATTGAGCAATTATCAGGAGATTCTGATAACTATATAATTTAAAGGATTTCTCAAAACTAGTTCAAAAATTTGAAAGAATTATAAATACGTAATTTTAAATGAATATTGTAGTTATATATATCATGAAAATTGACGATTTAAAATCACGAGTTCTTAGCGTAATACATAATAAACCGTTAACAGTTCGCCAAATTATGCGTAAAGTGAACACCAAATATGGGAGACATTATGGTTATACGACAATTGGAACCATTTTACAAAGGTTAGAATCCGATGAGATGATTAAATCTAAAATAAGTGGTGCAGACAGACGAAATCAAAAATTATTTACAATTTCAAAAAATGCGCATAAACAAGAAGTTTCGAGATTATTACGGAGCTTATTTTTTAAATTTGGGCCTCTAGGTATAAGACATCTTGGTGAAATTTTAGATACTAAGCTAGATGAAGATGAAATCGAATCGATTTTGGAAAAACTGGATCTTTAAAGGATATTATCTCGTTGGATCATATTTTAATGAGAAAGGAGCAACTGACGCCGGATCTATCTATCGATCTACATTTAACTAATTTTATAAATGGATTAGTTGAATAATTTGTTAATTTCTGATTTATATTACAGATGATGACCTAAATCCGATCTCTCTTCGGTGTCTTCTCCACTTTCTTCGTTGATCACCGATATCCAATCTAAGTTACAAATGCTCTCAAGTCCACCATGATCGATTTAATAAATATTTCAACGCTTATTATTACCTAAATATACTGGCAATTATTGTAATATCGCAATTACTTCTGAGTAAGAATATTCTGGTTTTATCAATAAATTTAATATTTATTACATATAGTGAACTATCCGCAATAGTCACTATGATCTACATATGCGATATAATCCGAGTCAATATCACAACTTGGGTTCAATATTATACACTATATGAATCCGAATTTGAACCGTTTTTTAGTGGTCTATTTTGTTTACTTCCGCATAATCTAGTAATTTTTCAATTCTTTTAAGGATAAGGGGTTTTTTACTTGAGATAATACCCGTTGATATCCTTCGTTTAGAAATACTAATTTGTTCCTTTACCATTTTGAATAAGGCGTTTGCGAGAGTTCTAGGTTTTTCGATTAATTTAACAGCTTGTAAATCAGCATTATATTCATGTTTTTCATGCATCAAAAATTTGAATAATTTAAGCATTGGATCAAAAAAGATAATAGAAGCTATAGTGTAAATGAGATGGGAATATCTCGTGTCATATTCAGAAGTATGAGAAAATTCATGAGCTAAAACCATTTCAATCTCTTCATCATCTAGGATCTCCATAAGTCCAGACGTAACGATAATCCAATTTTCAGCTCTTAGTCGGTTTTTACCCCTTTTTAATAAAGTAAATGTAAATGCATCTGGTTGTTTATCATCAGTAACAATTATTTGATAATCTTTTGATAACCAGTTGTGTCGTTTTTTTAATTCAGTAGATATTTCATGATCTGAGTGTTTTTGTAGTTTCCGTGACATCGATCGAAGTGAAATTTGAGAGATTATTAAACCTAACAAGAAAACTGTTAGCGTAAATACTAATGATAAAATTAATATTGATGAAATATGTATAGGGTTATTCTGAGAGAAGTAATCATGATCACTTAAGTTGGGTAGGTGAAAATGAAATTTGCGAAATGAATGAATATGTGATATACTGTAAATTATTATAAACATTTCAGATACTACTAATCCATAGGAACCAAGCATTAAGACAATTGACCTTGAATAATTGACTCTTCTTTCAAAAATAAGCAAACCAATTATCCCAATTGCAAATAATATCACCGCAACAGTTATAGGAAGTATTAAATGGGAAATATGTGGCACTTTAATCAACCAATTTTAATTTTTAGCATCTAACCTTTTCTGTATTGAATCTAAATCGTTTTCATCTATTTCTGTATCCAATAACTCTCCGAGATGCTTAACACCACTGACTCCAAATTTTAAAATTACATTCTGTAGTTGTTTCCTCACTTCTTTTTTATAGCCTTGTTCTGACAAAAAGTAAAGATTAATTTTTCTTCCGTTAATTTTTGCCTTTCGAGCTTCGATAACATTTTGATTCTCTAATCTGGATAGAACTGTGGATATTGTAGTGTAAGCATATTCTTTCGCTGACTTTTCGTTAACTTTTTTTGTGATATCCTTTATACTCAGTCCAATGTCAGTGTCAAGCTCACTTACCACGATATCTCGAAGATCTCCTGGTTTCATAAGTAAGTATACGCTTTGTAGTTCTTTAATTTATGTATTTATTTTCAGTTAATTGTTATATCAAATCTTCTTTTTTTTTTTTTGAAATTTTCTTTAGTATATACATATTTATATATTTAATACCAGACATCTGCTTTCAATTCACTTTCGATTTTTTTATATAAACAACTTGATTTCAGTAACATAACTACTTCATGTAGTTTGACAAATTTAATATTTCAAATATATTGTTACCCTCTCAACCGCGTTTAACGAAATTGGAAGCGAATGGATTGTTTATGATATTTAGTAAATCATAAATAGCAATTAATTTTCTTATATTTAATCAAAATAATAGTATTACTGTTTTTTTCTTTAACATATGATCGCAATTTTTTATATTTTAATACTACATTACGTAGTAAAAAGAAAAACTATATAAATTAAAGTGGTAATATATTATATGAGACAAATTCTCAGGAAACAAACATGAAAACAAAATTTTTCACAATAATTCTTTTAATGTTACTGGTGTTCTATGCAAGCACCACTTTTGCCGAAGAAGGGCATGATGATGAGACTCCCAGTGATGATCATGGTGATGAAGCCATGGGTGAACATGAGGCTGAAGATCAATGCGATACACCTACCTTTGAAATTAATATTATTGGAGGAGAAAACCAACAAATAACTTTTGATCAAACAAAATACTATGTGCCAATAAATACTTGTGTAGAAGTAATATTTGCTAATCTTGCTATAATTGAACATGACGTAAGTATTGATGAAATTCATGATTCATTAGAGAAAGTTCATTTACATTTATCCAATAATACTGATGGACATGATGGAGATGGTGTTATTTCGATGCACATGCAAACCCCCAATTTTGATACTGAATATGATATTTATTGTTCCGTACCTGGCCACAAAGTAGCAGGTATGACCGCTACACTTATCGTAGGTGAAGGTCTTCCTGAAGATGAGAGTTTCTTACCAGGTTTTGGATTTTTTGCGTTATTTATTAGCATGAGTACATTAATTCTCTTTTATAGAAAGAAAAACAATTAATTTTGCTAAGTAAATAATTTATCTTAATAAAAAAATAATCATAAAAATAACAAATTAAACTACTCCTAAGTCACTAATATTTGTATAATTGCTCAATTTCAACTTATTGATCAGGAGTAATGTCCAACATTTAGAATTCCTTTATTTTTGAGATATTCTCCAAGGGCCTCAGTTGTAATTTGAGCAGCTACATTTTCTTTATGAACTTTAAATCCCAATCTTTTATTAATATCCAACATGGGTGCATTATCCGTCGCATTATCAGTCGAGGAGTATTCAACATCCGGGTATTCATTTTTCAATTTGAGCAACATGGCTGCTTTTACTAATTTACCAAGTCCTTTTCCTCTGTATTCTTTCTTCACTGATGTTAGTCCTACTTTCGTTTCCGTTTTGTTTTCTGGGAGATAAACAATTTCAGTAAATCCAGATATATCGCCATTTTCTTCTATTGCTAAGATTCTAATTCTGATTCTACCAATTTTTGCAGCATCTTCTTCTTCTTTCCTTAACATTTCTTTTGTGAAAATAATATCATTAATATCTAAATCTTGTCTTGGAGCTTGATTCATGGTTTCTGTATAAAAGCTGAGAAATTTATCAAGTAGTTCGTCAGGCATTCTAGTATAATATTCCAATTTTACACCGGTGGCCCTTTCAAATCCTTCATTATACCAAGATTCAACCATTTCCCAATTTACATCAGTAAAATATAATCTATTCTCAACACCTGTTAATGCTTCTTGAGCACCAATTGAATTGAAAAATTTTCGGGTGCCTTCTTCTTCTGTACCCCCAAGCACAAGTTTCTTATCATTTTCTATGCAAAAATCATATACTATTTTTAATAAATTGGTTGCGATACCTTGACGTTGGTATTTTTTGAGGATTTCTATCTCTACTTGAACTACATGCTTGTTTCCTTCATAATTTTCGGTTCCTTCTTTAATTGAACCGTAGAAAAAAGATCCAATTTGCTTGATACCATCTTGGGTATAGATATGAAAAGGTACTAGATCCATCATGATCAGAAAAGCTAACTTTTCTTGTATGTTCGGCTAATATTATACCAACGTCGCCGTATCCTCCAGCTGCTACACTGGAATAGTATAATATTTGTCTCCTTAAGGAGAGGGACGCTTCCTTCCACTTGGTGTATTCAAGCTAGCAGGCTCGACCAAGATGGGTTTTTCATACTTTTTAACCATTGCAAGATCATTCTCGATACCATCAATTATATCAAAATTAATATCATTACTTGATTTATGATGACTCGTTACAACGGATACAGGAACAGAAATTGCTAAATTCTTTTTGGCTGTATTTGGACCTCTCATTCTCTTACGAGAATGAGCCTTCGGTGTAGTCTTAGTACCTTTTGCTTGATATGGTCTAAGAAATCGACCTAGTCCAACTTTACCCCAAGTTGATTTTGGTGCAAGTTTCCTGTACTTTACAGTACGTTTTGCTATATTCATAGCTCCATTGAAATCGGCATTGTTGCGTACTCCACATTGGGGGTTTAAACATTTGAAAAACGATTGAGTAGGTCTTTTGCCTTTAATATTACATTTATAACAAAAGATCGATGTCCAATATTCATCAATTGCAAATAATTTGTTTTTCAAACCAATTTCAGATAGTTTGTGTTCTAGCAATTTGGTAAATCTAAAGAAAGCCCAGGAGTTGAGTGTTTTCCTGAATTTTTTACCTTTACCATTGCCTTTTCTTCCATTTTTACGAATTCCTTTCAATTTACCTATTCCAATCTGTAAATTGAATGTTTGACTTATATCCTGGATATACTCTACTAATTCTTTTACCAGTATACGATTATATTCTAATGAAATTATCTTTCGACTGTTTCTAAGTTCTGTTAGTTTTCTGGAAATATTACCCCTCGCAATTGAATTATTGATCCGATGATAATATTCTCTCTGTAAACTAGCTATTTGATATTCCAGTCTTGATAATTCTTTGAATTTATTGTCTGAATGCCAAGTTTTCCTATGCTGAATACCTGTAGCAGTCATCACCACAGAAAATGCAGTTTTATTTATTCCCAGATCAATCCCCATCACCGCTTTTGATTTACCTTTTACATCCTGACTTTCAATCTGTGAATTGATGGAAAAATTGGCATAATGCATTCCATCTCTTTTTGATAATTTCTTAGATAATCTTAGTGAAGCAATTTTTCCTTTGGAAATCTGTTCTACATGATATTTGCTCAGTTTCAGGGGGATTTTCAATCTGTCATGTTTTACTCTCTTTTTTACCCCATTAACAATTGACCAGTTGGTATCCATCGAATCTCTCATTGAAAGAATAACATTATTGATGCTAAAACGTCCTCTCGCTCCTCCATTATATAAAATAGTTCGTGAAAATAATCCATGTTCTTTTCTAGGTTTATCAATTGATAATTTTGCATTTTGAATTTTTGACAGTTCAAGATATGATTTGTAAGTGCTAACTGCACTCTCCCTGCATTCTTGTAACTCATCAGTGGATATTCTAGGATATTTGTCCTTAAGATCATACATTACTTTTCTTCTACTTTTAGTGGTCAAAGTTAGTCGATCCAACAAACCAGTATCAATTTGGTATTTGTCACGTTTTGATAATGTAACGAGGTTATCATGTTCTTTCTTGATTATTCCAAGATATTTTTTAATGATGTTTGAATCTCGCTTTTGCATACGATGGTATCTCAATTGCTGGGATCGAGACATTTTATCCCAATTAATCGGGACTTGTATAGCAAAAGTATGTTTCACTTGATAAAATTATACCCTTGTCTATTAAAAACTAATTAGACAGTACATTGTAAGTGAAATTTTCCAATTTTCCAATTTTCCATAACTCCATATTTATCAATACAAGGAAAGTTAGTTTTTTATTCCATGGACTCCTACACAGAAATCAAGTTAAAGAGATTGTTACCTGTCGTAATAATTACCACATTTGATTTACTTCAATTATATTTGATACTTAAATTAGATGTAACTTCAAATAATGTAGGAGTAAGAGGCTATTCGTTTTCTATTCAAGAAGGTCTTGCATTAAATACATTGACAATAACTTACTTACTTGTATCGCCTATAGTTATTTCTTATTTTGGAATAATGAATAATACATCAAGACCGGGTATGGTGCAGGTGATTGGGCCAAAATCTCTTTATCAGGCTGTTAATACTGCCTTTAAGGTTGGCGAGTTTAGAGATATTGAAAAAACAAATAATAATATTCAGTTGTATTTTGAGAAAATATCTCAGGGTGAGCCTATTGGAACGATAAAAAATCTCACTATGATTTATTCTTTGGGTGTATTAATTTCCAAGCTTATAGATGAATCAGCTGTAAAATCGATTAAACGTGTGTATATGAGCGATAAAGATATTCCCAATGCTTTCACACTTCGAGTGATTCCAATTCCTTTTATCGGTCAAGATTGGATAATCATCAACAGAAATTTGGTTGAAGTGCTAAATAATAATGAGATAAGAGCTGTGACTGCACATGAAATTGGTCATGCTGCACGCTATGATTCCTGGCTAAACGTATTCATTTCTGTTCCTAAGTGGATTATTATTTTCGGGTGGTCAATTGTTTTCTTTAAAATGATGCTGATAATATTTGAAGAAGGATTGGCTGGATTTTCACTATATCGTGTTGTAACAGTATTCTTATTCTTTGTAATAATTAGATTGTCGCTTAATATCATCCAATATCTCACTGATATTTTCAGAAGAAATTCAGAGTTATTAGCAGATCATTACGCCGCACAATTGGTTGGTAGTGATATCTTAGTAAATGGACTAGTAAAAATTGCTAGGCGAGCAGATGTGATTAATTCTATTCATACAGATTTAGAATTCCTAATAAAGCAAAGTAGTTCAATTCCTCCAAATGCGTATCTAATGAGAACATTGAATGCCCTATCTCCCTCCGAATTATCAATTGAAAATGTTAGAGAGGATATCATAAAAAATTATGTTACTTTCAAACTAAAGGATACATTTCGAGCATTGAGAATTCAAATTACGGATGATAATTTGAATATTCTTATTGAACAATCTTGTAGTCGTTTAAATGATATATTAGTAGAAGAGAAATCTAAAACGTTAAAGTCAAAACCCTTTTCCATTGAACATTGGAAAGAAATTGACCTTGATGACAACCAATATCTCTCAAAAGAGGAAATATTATTATTTGCCGAGAAGCTGAAAGAAAGTGAATTTCAGAATTATAATCGAGAGGGCTTAGCAAAAATGGGAATGATACTTGAATCACCAAGTCATCCACATATAAATAAAAGAATTATTTTTATCAACGATTCTATAATATCAAAAGAATTGAATAATAAGTAGCCAGAAGAGAATGAAAATATATTGTACAAAACCAAAATCATTGGGCATCGAGGATTAAAATCTAAGTTTTTGCAAGAAAATACGATGCATTGTTTCGATGCTGCATTTAAACTGGGTTGTGATGGAGTTGAGATGGATGTACATTTATGTAAGGATAGGCAATGGATAATACATCATGATTTTAATTTAGGGGGGTTAATATTACACAAAACTAGTTCTGATGTTTTAATGAATAAAGCTGAAGCAAAAGGGTATAAGTTAACTTTTCTTTCAGATGTGCTAGAAAAGTATCCAGATAAGGAATTGAATATTGAAGTTAAACCTGATTCATTTACTTTAGGAAAGGAACTTGGTAAATATATAATTCAAAATGGGAATTTAAATAAACATTATATCTCATCCTTCAAGTCAGAAACATTAGCTGGAGTAAGAAATATATCTACGGATATTAATTTAAGTTGGATTACATTATACGCAATAACAAGGAAGTGGAAAGCCATTCATAAGAAAATTAATCTGTATACAATCAATCCATTTCATCAAATCATTTCTAATTACAAAATTCATCAAATTCACAAAGAAGGAATTAAAATCCAACTATGGACTCTTAATAAATCAAAATCAATTACTAAGCACCTTCGTTCAGGGATAGACGCAATAATAACAGATAAACCAAAATTAGCTATCGGTGAAAGACAAAAAATTTCATTTTAAAATCACAATATCGTTGTTAATTTTAGAATTTATCATTTAATTGCGATTACATTAAAAAAAACATCGAATCCATTATAGATTGTAGAAATGAACAAAGTAGTAAAAAAAGTCCTATTATATTTTCTCTTAATAATTTTATCAATATCTTCAGGTGTCTTTCTATCATTTAAAAATTCTAATGACTACTTTGTAACAGCATTGGATTTAGATGAATTAAGCGGTGATGTAGAAGTTTATCGAAATGAATATAGTATTCCAACAATCATTGCCGAGAATACGGACGATTTATTCTTTGCTCAAGGTTATGAATATGCCCGAGATCGATTATGGCAGGCGGAATTTTACAGATCAATTGCAACTGGTGAATTATCTCGATTATTCGGTCCTGATTTATTGGACTCAGACAAATTTCTTCGAACGTTAAGGTTAAAGGAATCAGGCGTTCTCGAATTTAATCGTGCGAATGAATTTACAAAACAAGCTGTTAGTAGATATGTGGATGGTTTAAACAAATATATTGATCTTCATATAAATAATCTACCTCTAGAGTTCGAAATATTAGATCTTGGTCAATTAACAAGTGGAAATCTAGATGCAATTAAACCTAAAAAATGGAAGGCCGAAGATGTTTTTGCCATACAAGGGGTAATGGCTTTTGATCTTTCATATGATGCCGCTAGAAGGGAACTACTTCGTCAAGATTTATTAGTAGGCCTTGGGGCTGAGAGGGCACTTGAACTTATACCAGTTCATGATCCAGTTGCTGAAGAATATTTTCTAAATGCCACAGCAAGTGATTTTGTCGCGAATAGTCTAAATCTTGCACAAACATTCCCCTTGTTAGAACCATTTGCCCAGAGTCTTGAAGTTGGATCTAATAATTGGGTGATTTCTGGAAATTTAACTGCAAGTGGAAATCCTTTGTTAGCAAATGATCTACATTTGGCTCTAGCTGCACCTAGTATTTGGTGGCAAGTACATTTGTATTCAAAAGATGGTTCTTATCATGTTGAAGGATACAGCTTACCTGGTACTCCTGGAATTACAATTGGTCATAATGAAAATGTCGCTTGGGGTGTGACAAACACGGGTACTGACTCAATTGACATTTTCTACTTTAACACTAGAACTTTAGATGGAGTTGAGCAGTATTTTAACAATACCCATTGGAAAGAATTCGAAGATGTCATTCATAAAATACCAATCTCTGGTGGAGATGAAGAGGAATTTATAATTAAAATGACTGATTATGGTCCGGTTATGGATAAAGAGCTTTTCAACGTAACAGATAATAAAACCTATGTCTTACGTTGGACTTTATTTGAGCCTATTGATGATTCAGGTATCTTTGATGCAATATTAAATATCAATTTAGCTAAATCCGCATCTGATATGCATAACGCTGCAAGTGAATGGTCTGTACCCGGACAAAATTTGGTATTTGCAACTGTAGATGGAGATATCGGATATCAATATACAGGTTTCGCCCCAATAAGGAAAGTTAATGGAAGTGGAGTACTTCCACAGAATGGGAGTGATCCTGATTTTGGGTGGGATGGGTATGTACCATACTCAGAGCATTTTAACATTGTAAATCCTAGCGATAGATATTTTGTTACAGCCAATGCCAAAGTAGATAAAACCGATAATTTTTACATCACAGACCTCTATGCTACCGATCACAGAACTGATCGTATCACGCAAATGCTAGATGAAGGAGCAGATTTTACAAAGGACGATATTCTGATAATGCAATCTGATGTCCTAAATCGTTACGCAATTGAGGTGCTAGATCCACTTATTACTCATATAACTCCGGATACAACAAATCCTGAAACAACCGATATTTCCAAATCTGCATTTGAAAGTCTAAGTAATTGGGATCATAAAATGGAGACAGATTCAATTGGAGCAACAATTTTTGCAACATTTAGAATTTATTTAGAAGAATTTACGTTTAAAGATGAAGTTGTTAATGAAACAAATATACCTCATCTTTATGAAAAATATGCAGGTTATGTGAGATATATTATGCCTTCAGTAGCCAAAAATGTAAGTTCTATATGGTTTGATGATGTAAACACTGAACTTGTCGTCGAAACCGGAGATATTATTGCAACTAGAGCGTTCAAAGCCACAATTGAATTTTTAACAAGTAAATTGGGTACAAATGTATTACAATGGCATTGGGGTAGATTACACAAGGTTATTTTTGAGCACCCCATTGGGGACAATGCACCTTTTGTCGATTTTAATGAAGGCTATATTCCTAACAATGGTTCCTCGTTCACAGTGAAAGCAGCGGGGGGAAGTCCAAGATGGACTGAAGATGGACCTGAATTCACACAAGTTAATGGACAAAGCATGAGATTAATTGCTGAAGCTGAAAGTACATGGTCCAATGTTTGGGGTATTGTTGTTCCGGGTGAATCTGGAAATTACGGAAATGATCACAGAGCAGATTCAGTCAGAGATTGGGTTGAAACTGTTAATCATAAATGGGACTTCTCAACTAACAAAACAGCAGAAGCCACTTTTACGTTCCGTAAAAAAATTTAGAGGGTTAAAATGAATATTGAACGAGATGTTACTGATGTAATTCAAATTACTTTTTCCACCTTGATTTTGTCATTGATATTAATTTCAGAAAATTCTGAGTTTGAGGGGAATGAGACAATTATAATTGGTTTATTTCTCACAATTTTAATCACATTTTTTCATATTATATTTATACAGCTAAAAATAATCAACCCTCAATTTAGTAAAGGTTTCAGTATTAGCACTTTAATTACCACTATCGTTGCAATAATTGGATATTTTAATTATGATTTAGTTGATACAGAGGGGGATTGGGAAAATATTGGATTGTCATACAATAGTTTGTTTATAGGATCCTTAATTATATTATTTCTCGCTTCTATTGTGACACTTTTTTCGGAACAAGTAAAATCAGATGAGAAATGAAATAATATATCTAAGAGTTCAGTTGGAATATGAAAAGCAGATAAATTCATAAAATATATTCTTTATATGGAATATATCTTGAGTATAGATCAGGGTACAAGTAGCACTAGGTCGATTATTTTTGATAATAAAACATCAGTAATTGGGATGTCACAAAAAGAACATGAGCAAATCTTTCCTCAACCAGCATGGGTTGAACATGATCCGGATGAAATAAAAAATTCGGTTCTTACAACTATGTCTGAAGCAGTTAAGAATGCTAATATTTCATGGGATGATATCAAATCAATCGGTATCACTAATCAAAGAGAAACAGTGGTAGCATGGGATAAAAATTCAGGAGACGCATTGCATAATGCCATTGTTTGGCAATGTAGGAGAACTGCACCAATTATTGAAACTATGAAAAACGACGGTTATGAGAAATTATTTCAAGAGAAAACTGGTTTAGTATTGGATGCTTATTTCTCTGGGACCAAAATGAAATGGTTAATCGATAATTCTGAAAAAGTTCAAACTGGACTGAAAAATAATAATTTAGCCTTTGGAACTATTGATTCTTGGATAATTCATTTTCTAACAGGTCAACATAAGACGGATGATTCAAATGCCTCTAGAACTTTATTGTATAATCTTAAAAGTGGTAGATGGGATGAAGAGCTTTGTGATATACTAAAAATTCCAATTAAAAGCTTGCCAGAAATTCATGAAAATGCGACGAATATCCCGTTTGGTATATATTCTCATAAAGGTGCTGAAATTCCTATAAGAGGTGTATTGGGGGATCAACAAGCTGCATTATTTGGACAATTGGGATTCGATAGTGGAAATATAAAAACAACATATGGAACAGGAAATTTTATTTTGTTGAATACAGGTAATCAAATTCTAAAGTCTGACAAAGGCCTGCTAACAACAGTCGGATGGAAAATTAATAATCAAACTACTTTTGCGTTGGAAGGAAGTGTATTTATTACTGGAGCTGCTTTCCAATGGCTGAGGGATAATTTACAAATCA
This sequence comes from Candidatus Heimdallarchaeota archaeon LC_2, assembly GCA_001940725.1. The sequence goes on from MDVR01000078.1 coordinate 18,580, forward strand.
TTAAGTCATTTGATGAAATTGATACAATTTGCAAAATTTCATCAAGTTCAGGTGGAATTTATTTTGTTCCAGCACTTGTTGGTTTAGGTGCTCCTCACTGGGATAGCTATGCTAGGGGAATGATAATAGGTATAAATCTTTCAACAAATAGGTCGAATATTGTTAACGCAACAGTTGATAGTATTGCTTATCAAACCCAAGAAATCATTGAATTAATGATATCAGAAAGTAATTTGTTAATTACCAACATGCGTGTTGATGGTGGAATTACAAAATCTGAAACCTTGATGCAAAGACAATCAGATATAAGTCAAATTAAAATTGAGAAACCAATAAATATCGAGACTACTGCATTAGGTGCAGCAATGATTGCTGGATTAAACCTAATTTGGAAGGATCTAGATGAATTAAGAAATCTAAATCCTACCGACAAAGTATATTCACCTAAAATTGATAAAAATATTATTGATAAATTAAAAGGTAAATGGAAGGATGCTGTAGATCGATCTAAAAAATGGATTGATTAGTCTTCTTCTTCTTCATCATCATTATTTGTTTTTACCAAATTTGCAATAGGCATGAAAAATGTATTTACATCGTTTGTTAATCTTCTTAGAGCAGAAAGAAATTCGTCATAGTCAAGAGTTTTTGATGGAAGTTCTGTTAGAGCATAAATCGAACCATTCGAAGAAAGCCCAAATTTGGTTAGTGTTGTAGAATAATTAATCTCAAGTAATTTTTTATACACATTTTCTAGGTTGTTCGCAACAGTCGGAATAAACAAGGCAGAAAAATAGATCCAATGACTATCTTCAGAAAATTTAATTGTAATTGACATTTCCCTAATTTCTAATTGAGCAACTAGAGTTATAGTAACTTGACCGTCCTTATCCTCTACATTCTCAGGCTGCCATTCAAATTCGTCTAGGTAACCAAGAACCTTTTTTAACATTGGATTTTCACTTTCAGTCAATATCTTCCCATTTTATTGTTCTACTATGCATCTATATATCTTATGGCTGAATTTAAATTAATTTTGTAATGGATTAGATTGTTTTAGGTTAATGGACAAATATAATTGAAGCGAGATGTTATTATCAATATACATTGCGAAAATACAATTTCTTATGATTAATAATTATAAGCTTAACATTAATAGACAAATAGGAATCAATGGCCCTCGAGATTTCAGACAACGAGAGAATAGAATCACTTCTATCTCAATCCCGTAGTTTCTTTGTAATTGATCAATCAGGTATACTTCAACACTATGAGAACTTTCTAAAAGAAAGTCAAGATGCGGATCTATACGCTGGCCTATTTGCGGCTGTAAATGTATATGCAAAAGAATTGAAGGCAGGAGATATTCAAACAGCAACATTGGAGGATCACAAATTCGTTTTCTCCGAAGACAAAATGAGCGGTTTTCTTATTGTTATGGATGTCATTAACCAAATGAGTGACGATAACGGTACATGGCTGATAAATGAAATCATGAAACGATTCAAGGATGTTGAGGCTTTAAAAGCGGATGATATAAAGGGTCAGCTATCACTTGAAACACTTTTTAGTGAGCGAGGAAAATCAATCGATTGGGATACCATTAAAGCCATACGAGAAAGTGCTGTTAAATCAGTCAAAGCGGCTAGTGATCCTATTGAAACTTTGAATCTATCTAAAATAAATCTAAAAAATAAATTTTGGGTTCGGATTAGAAAAATGATCAGCACAATGGTAGAACACCAAAAAACCTTGGTTGGCTGTTTATTGATCATACGAAATGATGGATCGTTAAATAAATTATATTCAGGTAGGGGTGGCTTTGAAAGAATTGGTGATCTTTACAATTATATGCAATCTAAATTTGACGAAGGAACTGTTGGTACAAACATTGAAACGGAGATGATTCAAATAGGAGATTTGTATTGTTCTATCTTTACAATTTTTCATGCAGAAGGTGGATTATTTGCTCTAGCATCAAAAAATGGTTCAACGATAACTCGATTGATCACACAAATTGAAAGACTTGTTGGAGCAATAGAGCGTCTAGGTAATGAATTATAATTATTTTTGAAACAAAATGACATTTGGAAAATGAATAATTAACAAAATATTACCCACTCTTTTATTCCAAAATCTTACAGATAATATAATTTTTTGTAGTAGAAGATTATAGATATATTGATGACTCAAGAAAATCCTTCTAATGATCCATATGAAAATGCTGATTCAAAGTCTTGCATATGGAAGCCTACTTTAAGAAAAGTTGGAGGGGAACAAACTCAAGAATTAAAATTCCCATGCCGGTTTCCTGATGTAAAAAAAACCCCTGATATTTGCAATCCATGTTTAATGGGTGATGTTTTTGCCATGCAGTATGCTCAAACTCAGGAAATGAAAAAGCAACGAATGCTCATGAAAGATCAACAGAATATCGGGGACGAAGTAATGACCTATTTGCGAAATATGACTTCTGACGATTCTATGAATGATTTTAAATAAATACAACTGGTGATTGATGTATCTTATTCTTGTATACTTTGTTCTAATCGTTTAACAATAAAAGAAATTAATAATCAAATTAAATTTATATGTGAAGAGTGTGGGTTCAAGGAAACAATTGAACTTGGATTAAGTCAAAAAGAATCTTATAAAATATTACAGAACAATCATCAAAAGAAAATCCGTAAAAATAAATCAAACAAAAAGGCTTTCCCAACTCGATCCTCCTTCAGAAGGAAAATTCGCTATGATCCTGAATTGTTAGAACATGATAAATTAATAACTAAAAATGTAGATTTAATAAAATCTAAATTTATAGATGGTTCATTACCTTCTGTAATGTCAAAACTAATTTCTGATAAAAGTCATTTACCTGTACATGTGGAGTATTTTCCTAAGAATTTACCGGAGTCAGGGAAAAATCCTAGTAAATTAGGAATTGATCATCGATTGATCCAGAAGTTGAAAAGTAAGGGGATTAAAAAACTTTATCGATATCAAGAAGAAGTTTATGAAATAATTCGGGATCAAAAAAATCTCATTATCACGGCTCCGACAGGTTTAGGAAAAACAGAAGCTTTCTTACTACCAATTTTACAGTCTATTATAGATGATAAAATGTCTAAAGTGAATAAAAATATTCATGCTATCTTAATTTACCCCACAAAAGCTCTTGCAGCAGATCAATATGAAAAAATTAAATATTATTGTTTATCTCTGGGAATTAATGTTGCTGTATATGATGGAGATACACCTCAAGACGATAGAAATGGGATTTATCAAGCACCCCCTCATCTGCTTATAACTAATCCAGATATGATACATTATCATCTAATGGGAAATATGTCATTTCAGGGAATAATAAAATCAGTAAAATTTATTGTTATTGATGAAATTCATCTCTGTGTTGGTGCATTTGGTACCAACATTTTGTGGATATTAAGACGTCTACGTAGGTTTTCACCAAAATTTATCTCCATAGGTGCAAGTGCAACTATATCTAACGCTAAATCATTCGCTGAAACTCTCTTTGATCAACCTGTGGAATTGATTAGAGTGGGTAATGCCAGAAAATCTGATCTTTACTTAAGTATGTTGTACCCTAAAGAGCGATCTAATCTTTCAACAATGGCTAGAGTTTCCACTTACTTTTTGGAAGAAGGGCATAAAACATTATTATTTGGAAATGGGCACCTAAGTGCTGAAAGTCTTAATTTAATATTGAAACAACTTGGCTTTAATTCTCAAATTCATAGAGCTGGTTTATCAATTTCTCACAGGAAGAAGGCAGAAAATTTATTTAAATCAGGAAAGATTAATGCATTAGTCTCCACTCCAACATTAGAATTAGGTATAGATATTGGTAGCCTCGATTGTGTTATATCAATGTTAACAAGTTTAACTAGTTTTGTTCAGAGGATAGGTAGAGCAGGAAGGCAAGGACAAGATAGTTTTGCTACATTAGTTTTGAGAGGTGATGATCCCATTTCTGCATATTTTGCTCGAAATCCAAACGAATATCTTTCAACTCTAGAACCTGCTTATGTTGAACCAAATAATTCTCTAGTATCCTATTATCAGCTCCTTGCCATGTTATTGGATAAACCTTTGAATTCCAAAGAATATAAAAAATATAAAGACCCTTTAAACAAAATAGAAAAAGAAGAATTAATTATTAATACTGAGCGTGGAGTTGCAATTAGAAGTAGAGAGAAAATAAGGGAGAATTTAAGTAACTATTCTATAAGGGGTATTGGAAATAGTATATCGATATTACACAATTCCAAGATCATTGGCGAAAGAGTATTACCAATTGCATTGACAGAGCTTCATCCGGGTGCAATTTATCTTCACGGTGGAAGATCGTATAATGTGAATCAATATAATCCCAAATTACGAACCTCCAAAGTGACGTCAACAGTGAATAGAAATATTAGAACTAAGGCTTTAAGGAAAATTTGGCCTAGAATTGAATCTATTGAATTTGAAAAAGAAATTGATGGATTAAGTGCATCGTACTGTAAGTTAAACTTGACTGAAACGGTAAATGGTTTTCTCACAAAAGATATTTTCACAAATAAGTTAATTGATGTTCAAGAACTAGATGAGCCAATTACATATGATTATAGCACCATGGGCTTCATACTTTCTTTACCTAAGCCCTATAAAGAAATTAATCATATGCATCCAACAGAAAAAAGTGATTACCTAATGGGTACTTTTCATGCTATTGAGCATGTTTTAATTGAATCAGGAAATTCATTAACTGGTGGAGGTGCAAATCAAATTGGTGGAATATCTATGGGGGATACCGGTCAGATATTTGTATATGATGGAACTGAAGGGGGATCAGGTTTATCCAATCTTCTTTTCGATTCTTTATCAAAAGGAATGCAAAGGTCATTAAAGATAATGCAGGAATGCCCATGTAAGAGAGAAGATGGATGCCCTAGATGTACGTACAGTTACTATTGTGGTAATAATAATCAACCTTTAAACAGAATTGGTGCAATTGAGACCCTCAAATTAGTAGGTAAAGAATCAACTGAATTGGACTTATCTTTTGAAGGAGTTGAAACATTTGTAATTGATCCTATTGAAATTAACCCATTTTCTGAATATTCGAAATTTGATCTTATTATGAAAAATATTGCATTGTATAAGCATTAGATTTCAATAAACCATTTTATTTCGTTAAGAAAATAAGCTTCAAAACATGATTGATTAAATTCGATTTGTAAGCCATGAAAGTTATTGTTATGCTAGGAATGCCATTATCTGGAAAAACAACACATGCAAAAGTCCTTCAGGATGATGTGAATATTCCATTATATGAGACCGGAACCTTTGTGTACAAAGAAGTCGAAGAAAGAGGTCTAGAAGCAACCCCCGAGAATGTTAAAATTGTTGCCGGTGAATGTAAATCTAAATCTGACTCTTATTTCACAGAAAAAACCATTGATTATGTGTTAGTTAATAATCCAGAGGCCAAGGTTATATTTATCTCAGGAATAAAAGCATTAAGCGAAATAGAATATCTAAATGAAAAATTAGGTGCAGATAATGTTTTGTTGGTATCATTTCATGCGAGTGTCGACACACGACATGCTCGATTAATGAATGCAGACCGTCAAGCAGCATCACAAGGTGGAAAAGGTGTCGAAGACTTGGCAATGTCAAAAGATAAATCTCGATTCAATATACGTGATACCAAAGAACTTGGTTATGGTTTAGGAAAATTGATGGCACTTGCTGATTTTGTTGTTAATACTGAGGATAAAAAATGGCCTTACAATAATTTTGCTACAACATTATCTAATTTTAAAGAAATCATTAAAAGTGTGGTAGAGTAAATCCCATTGGAAAGAAGAATAAATGAGCGATTCTAAAAACCCAAAAAATCGAAATAAGAAAGCTAGTAAAAATAAATATAGCTCATTACCTGCATTAGCTTTTGATGTCTTAAGAGTGGTACCTGAATCAACAAAACCAACAAATAATACTCGAAATGATCGATTAACCGATTTAATAATTGTATTTCTAGTATTTGGGATTGCTTTGTGGGTCCGATTTTGGGTTAGCTCATTGATAGGTCTTGAAGGCGTTTATGGAACTCATTTTAATATTCCCATAAATGAAGAAGACACACTTGGAATAGGTAAATATCTTGGTGTAGATCCAGGTACAAGTGTTGAAAGTGAAGGATATAATGATTACGGTCACTATTATATAGGTTATGTCAAAGCATTTGTTGATGAAAAATGGAACCCCTATTCGGGAAAGCTTGATCCAAACGACCCAAAAGATACTTTGAATGGATATGTTTATGGTCCTGTTTATATTTACTCTATAGCATTTGGGAAAATGTTTTTTGATATATCCGCTGAAGATTCGATTATTTGGTCCAATATTATTTTTGACTCAGCCAGTTACAGTATGGTGTACATCTTGGCAAAAAGAGTGACAGGAAATATCGTAGCAATGGTTGTTGCCATACTTGGGTCCCTGTCTCCAATAGCTGTTTACTACACTAGTGTTAGATTTCTCAATGCACCTCAGATGAATTTCTTCACATTAGTTTTCATATACTTCTTTTTGGAACATAGAGATACCTTTGCGATGTTCTTCTTGGCTGCAGCTTCGTTAACCAAACAATTTCCAATGTTCTTGCTAATGCCGATTGGGTTCTTTATTGTTAGGAGATATGGTTTTTTGAAAGGAGTGGCTATATATCTATTATTCTTTGTATTTATGTTATTATTATCTGTACCTTGGATTTTATTGACTCCGATAGCCTACACAACAAAATTATTCTTACCTGGTCAAGGTAAACCGGCGATTAATTGTCCGAAAGGCGGAGAAGCGACGAATTTAGTCAATGGTGAATTAAATTTAGAGTCGTGCAAAAATTATACCGACGCAATTGCGAACGGAAGTACTCCAAATCCAGATGATATTCAAATAAGTTCTTTTGGGGAATTCTTATTTCCATTAATAAACAATCATACTATATTTTTTGGTTCTCTTTTATTAATTTCTCTAGTTGGATTTACAGGATACGATTATATGGAAAAAAATCCAAAGCTATATTATCGATTTTTTGCCGCATTTTTTGGAATTGGTCATGCCACAATTGCTAGAGGTATTTACAAATACTATTTATCATTTTTAATTCCTTTGTTCATTCTTGCCCTTGTGCCTGGAAATTTAAAACATTCTCCAAATATTAGGGTAGGTGCGGCTCTTCATAGATCTTGGCGAACTTGGTTAAATTCAAAATATCGTTTAGGACCAATAACAAAGGCATATTGGTTATATTTTCTAGTACTGGTCGCTAGTACATTAGGGATCTTTTGGACTCTTGATTTGATCGTTTCATTGTTTACATCTTCATCAGGTTATCATAATTTATGGATATTCATATTGAGTGGATTGGCATTATTTTTTATAATTAAACCAGGAAGTTCTCTAGATAATGAGTTAGAAGATTCAACTCCGCTCCTACACAATAAAAGAAAAGATTCAATCAATTTGATTATTATATTTTCAATAGCCTACGGATTGAAAATAATTGCCAAAGAATATTTTAACAATGATAAAGATACTTTGATAAGAAATCAGATGATTCTTATTTTCTTTCTAGTTTCATTTTTGGCCCTTCCTTACTTCCAAATTTCTGTAACCAAATCCAAATTTGTAGTAACAAATTTTACATTTAGTTACAGTCAAGTAATAATGGACATAATTGGACTTGTACTTGCATTCTATGTGATTAATCTATTCAATATTGAAATATTTTTGATACACAGATATTTAACTTCCTCCGCTGTTTTGGCATTTTCAATATTCATTCTAGGTTTGATGGGTACTGAAGTCTGGGGATCATATTTCAAAGTGTATGGTAATGCGTATCGTAAATTTATGGGGATATATAATCGATCGAAACAATATTGATTTTCAATGTTCTTTGATCTTTTTTGTATATAGAAAAGAAACTGTGTAAAAAAGCATACTCTAAAAAACTCTACAAAATACTCTAATTAGCTATAAATGAAAATTCTACCGATTATTATACTCTCTCTTTTACTTGCTTCGTTTATATTATTTCAATCGGTAAAAGTTGCAGATGGCCATTTATACGAAGAGAGAATAAGCGCTTTCCATCGATATCAAGGAGAGACTTTTAGATGGGAAACAACTAGAGAATTTTTAATAGTTGATTATTCAATATTAACAACGAATATTTCAACTTCTATGGAAATAGAATTATTACACAATACTCAACGAGGACAGATTGAAACTATTATACAACCTCTTAAAACATCAAATTTTGAATTGACAAAAATATTAAATGATGACGGTACACCTCTTGAATATTCTTGGGAGATATACCTCTTTAGGGATAGTGATCCAGTAAATGTAATATCGTTCAAATTGGATAACTCTATAAGATCTGCATTCATTGATAAAGATCAGAGGACATTTGACATTAAATCAACTACAGAATTTTTTTCAGTTAATTTGCAACACGTTGAGTATCAATTTATCGATGGTAAAACGGAACAATACCAAGTTAATACTGAATTATCTACTAAGAACTTTAAAGATGGACGAATTGAAAAATCAGCAGTTCATTTAAGAAAAGTGAATGATAAGGACGAGGTAGTATTCGAATATGATTTGGAAATTCAAGAGAAATCAATAGTCCAACGGTATATCAACGCACTTGATCAACCTGCATGGAAAGTTCCATTCCAATTAGGAGGTATATTATTACTGGTTTATGTATATATTCAATTACATAAATATTGGATTGAAAATGATTTTAGAATAATCCGTGGTAAAGGAAAGATAATTACAATTGAGATTGAAGAAGAAGCAAATACGTCTGATATACCTTCGTCTGATTCAGAAGAAGAAGATGTAAAGTGATTTTATGGATCCAGTAAATTACCAAATGAATAAAACAGAAATAATAGATGATCCTTATAAGACAGCAACTTTCTATTTGGCATCTATCAATGTTTTAATGTATATTTTAACTTCTTTAATGAGTGGGAGTTTAACTACCGGAAATACAGCAGGTACCTTATTTGGGCTTTCCATAAATACCTTATTGGGTGGCTGGATCTGGACCCCGTTAACCTCAATTTTTGCTCATGGTAATTTACCTCATTTGGGATTCAATTTGATTTATATGTTTATTTTTGGGTTCAAGTTGGAAGAAAGAGGTTATAGTAAGGATGGAATATATTTTATATATATCTTCACAGGTGTTTTAGCAGGGATTTTAAGCTTGATTTTCTTCTATAATCCAAGTTCATTTACTCTAGGCGCATCAGGTGCGGTATTTGGATTACTTGGAGCAAATGTCGGAATAGAGAAAAAAAACAATGACCCCAATTATAAACGTGTCCTGTACCTCAGTATAATTCTCTTTATTTTCTCAGGTACTGCTCCAAATACAAACATTATTGCCCATTTAATTGGACTACTTGCTGGTTATTATTTGGGTAAAAGTGAATTTCTAGATAGGTATAATCTAGAAATGGAAAAATTTCAATAATTTTATTTTAATTCTTCAGCTTTTCTTTTTTTCTTAATGTAAAGTTTTCGACCACCCTCATTATAAATAAATATCCCCCAAGATGCCATTAATGCAATAAATAAGTAGATTGCAATAGAATGAATTTTTTCTTGGTCGTAAAAGTTCTCTAATGCCGCAAATATCCTTATGTGTGCATCTGTAGCAATTAAATCACCTGTAGGGTCTTGGAGATGTACGAAAAATTCATATGATCCAAATGTTGGAAATTGAATTATTGTTTCATAAACATTTTCACTTAATTTGTTAAATTGTATATTTTCAAATATTAGACCTCGAATATCGGGGTGCCTTCTCACTAAACTTACATTTAGAGTATTAGCAACGACATTAATATTATTAACAGTTAATCTTACCGTTATCGTTTGATGTAAATTTATATTGGCCTCTTCTCCAACATTTTTACCATTTATTGAATATTGGACATTAACTGAATTTGGTTCAATTAACCAATTGATCGCCTCAGTTGAAAGTTTATTATTATCCGAAATTTGCTTATCATTGTTTAACGATCCATAGCCAATTAATTGAGCTTTATTGTCAAAAACTAGTGGAGAGCTAAATAATAAGATTCTCCCTTGATTATTTTGCAGTTCAGATGCTAAAATAACGGGTTTGCTATTCAGTAGAGCAACTACTTGAACTGAGGCTCCTGCTACTTCCTCAATTTCCAACTGTGGTCCAAAGTGTGGGAATTGAACTAACGTGGATAGAACATTTTGGCTATTGGAAGTTTCAGCATCTTCATAACAAAGAGCTAAACGATCATTTATTCCAAGTTCATCACATGCATTGATTGATGTGAATGCCTGACCTTGATCATTACGATTGAAATCCATCCCTGACCCATCCAATATTTGTCCCAATGAAGCACTATTAAAACTTGCATAATTGTTTGTCTCAGCCGATAATAACCCTCCTCCTGCAATTATAAGTAGTGATTTTCCTTGATTATAAATAAAATTCCGAATTGCTGATATTTCTTCTGAATTATAATTTAGATCAGGATTTGCAATTATAAGTACATCATAATTATTCAATAAATCACTTGTAATATTATTGAAACGATTTTCATCAACGCTATGCCCCTCGTTTTCCAATATAGACGCAAAATGTGAAAATTGTCCTCTTGGAGAATGACCTCCAAAATAGGTCTTTGATTTTGTGTCGAAATCCTTTGAAGAGTCAAATAAAATATCTGCTTGCCCATATCTTACAAATGCAAAAAACGATATATTCGCATACGGAAGTATGATATCTGTTAAATCATCTTCAAAATAGATCCTTCCATTCACAAATTCAATATTTTTAGAGGTAATGGTAATATTCATTAAAAATTTGTTTAGACCTTCTTTCACTGCAATTGTACTTGGAAATTGGAAATTAACTCCATAGGTTTTTTCATTATCTATTAGAGGTTTTAATGTTACCTCTCGACTTGAATGAACAAAAAATGGTAATGTTTTAGTTTTACCAGATATTTGATGTCTGAAATATAGGTTTTCATCTTTAATAACTCGGGGTGATGATGCCATGGCAAAAGTGGTAGAACCCAAAACAGTAGTAGTTGTATTATTGAGAATTCCATAAGCTGCTTCAAAGTTTACAAACCCTCTTCCGACTTTTTCCACAGGTTCAGAAAATGACATTTCAGAAGCGCTTGCTAATAATGCTTCCCTAATTTGAAATACTGTTGCGTTTGGAAATGCTTGTCTTAATAATGCTATTCCGCCAGATATATGAGGTGTGGCCATACTAGTTCCTGTATCCGAACGAGCTCCACCACTGTCTTTATCGACTGAAAGAATATTTACACCTGGGGCTACTAAATCTGGACTTGGATAATCATTTACTCTTGGACCAACTGCTGAAAATTGATAAGTTCCTATATTATACCCAGTATCGGTTTTGATAAAATTTGAGGCTCCTACTGTTATTACTTGTTCCAAAGCTCCAGGTACACCAATACCTGAACCTATTGGCCCTAGATTCCCTGCAGCAGATACAATTATAATTCCAGCCTCTGTAGCAACCCGAACAGCTTCTTCATGTATATCTGAACTCCCATTATACAATTCTGAGCTTAAACTTAAAGACATTATATCTACACCGAGGTCGATTGCTTTTTCCATACCTTGAACAACCCAATCAATTTCTCCAAATCCACTCGAATCTAATACTCTTAGAGAATGAATTATTGAATTTGGTGCCATGCCAGTACTATCATATTGCTCTGTTTTCCCATTAATGGTGTATATCCCATTTCCAGCTAAGATGCCTGTAACATGAGTTGCATGATTGGAAATTTCCATATCCTCTGATATATCTGGTACAGTCCACTCAGTAACCCTTTTTACTCCTCCATTAATAAATGAAGGGAGATCTCCTTTAATTCCTGAATCAATTACTGCGACTTCAATTCCATCTCCCAAAAACCCCAATTCATGCAAAAAAGAAACTCCAATTTTGTCAGCAGTAAAATCAAGATCAAAACCGGTGGTGAGCACGTCACTTATCGATTTTTGCTGATCGACGGCCATTGTTACAGATTTAGTATTTTCAGTAATTGATTTTAAACCTTCTAATGGTATTTCATACCCCCTAATTCCTGTTGTTGTTAAAGCAGGCATGATATGATATTTATGTTTAATCCTTAAATCTGTAAGTTGTTTAGCTGCTTTTTCCATGTAGTCAAATGATTCATAAAATAATATCCGACTTATTTCCGCATCAATGATTTGAATTTTATTATTATTTTTCTCAAGAAGGTCATAATTTAATTCCGGTATAGTTTGAATTTGTTGATAAGGTTCATCGACATGAAGATTGAAATCTGATAATACGGGATTAATTCCACTTATCATAACTATTAATCCAATTACAATTGATTTTTGGAAACCGTAACTAAATACCACAATTGATAAACCAAGATCAAAGATTTAAAGTCTTTTTCAATATTTTATTATATAGATGGTTTTGT
>MDVR01000079.1 GCA_001940725.1 Candidatus Heimdallarchaeota archaeon LC_2
ATTTTACCACCTCGATCTCGGAGAGCTTGAGTGACAATGCTTAAAGCAACGTTAGTTGCTTCGTATGAGATCCCTGTCACTTCAATTAGTATATCTGTTGTTTCCTCAGTAACGCGACCAACATCATTACTGTTGATTATTGGAGGCATTGACAAAACTAGTTCATTCTTATCATAAAGCATTGGAACTCGTTTATGAGGATCAAGAATCTGCCTGTATTCAATACCCTTAGGGTGTTGGTCAAATATTTCATCCACTGTAATTTTTTCTTCAAATTGCAAAGGCTGGAATTTGAAACTACGATCCACCACAGTATACTTTATTGGAGATTCAAGCATAGAAATATTATATATTCCTATAGAAGTCCTTTTTCGTTTTCGCCCATAGGAAAAATCCAATTTATCCTGGATCTGAATCATTTGTTTAATCAAAAAATCATCCAATTTCAGTCCTTTTACAACTGAAGCCGATATATATGGTCTAATTTTTATCAACTCAGGATCCACATCAATTTCAAACCCTGAAGGAGATGCGGACAAATCTGGCACTCCAGTTAGACCATTTCTACCTCGCAGTATACGTGCAATTCCTTCAGCACTCCATAAATCAGGTCTATTACTTGTCTTTATTTCTATATTTATCTTAGTATGACCATTTTCATCCGGTCCTTCTGGATCTGAATCAACTTCTGAAATAACAAAAGCAAGTAGATCATCCATTTCCTCAGAATTAAGTGTGTAATCTAAGCCCACTAACTTAGAAAAATCTTCCATAGAAACATCTATTGTTACCATTTTTAATCCTCCAATTGTATTCCTGAGGAAACCTCTTGATCCCTCAACCAACTCAGGTTTTGAGTGAATAATTCACGAATATCTTTGATATTATACTTTGTCATGAATAATCTTCCTACTCCTAAACCCCATGCAAGTACTGGGTAATCAATTCCAAAGGGTTGTGTTACTTCTGGTCTAAAGACACCTGCCCCACCAAACTCAATATAACCCAATACTGGATGTTTAGCAGAAAGTTCAACTGATGGACTAGTGAAGGGATAATAATCTGGTCTGAATCTTACATCAGTAGCTCCAGCTACTTCAACTGCAAATGTCTTTAGCATCCCGAGTAAATCTCTGAATGTTAAACTTGGATCACAGATAATGCCTTCAGTTTGATCGAATTCAACATCATGTGTGGCATCAATTTGATCAGGTCTAAAACAACGTGCAATTGAGAAAAATTTAGCAGGTGGTTTCTCAATCTGGGCTAAGGTTCTTGCGGATATTGATGTTCCTTGAGGTCGTAGTAAAAGACGTGCAGCTTTTTTCGGATCCCATTTATACCTATGACCTAAGCTACCAGTCTTCCAACCATCCTCATGTGTTTTAGCGACATTTGATACGTATTCATCTTTTGAGAGAATGCCATGAGTTGGCGAATTTATTAACAAGATGTCACTATCTTCTCTTGCAGCATGATCTTGAGGAGCATTAAGAGCATCAAAATTCCAAAATTCCTGTTCGACTAATGGCCCTTTCATCTCTTGGAAACCTAAACCAATAAGTTTGATTCTAAGATGATCCAAAAATTGTTTGTAAGGATTATAGCGACCAGGATAAATCGTTCGGGGTTTGGTGGTCAATGAATATGGTTTGAAACTTACATTCTTCCATTTACCACTTGAGATTAAATTAGGAGTAAGTTTACTTACTTCTGCTACTTTTGTAATTGATTTTAATGCTTGCTTTTTGATCAATGGTGAGACAATCACAACTTTGCTTTCTGTAATTTCAATAAAACCTCGGGAAAGCAAAATATCTCCAGTCTCTTTTTTGACTGAATTAGCACCCGTATTTAGATCATCCAATGCATCTTTAATCCCCTGCGAAAATGTTGAAGCTTGTTGTTGATCTAAGATTTTTGCCATTCCTTTATCTATGATAATAATGCCTGACTTTTTGAGAATTCCAATTCCTGCTGGAATGTCCCCTTTGGCAAAACCATCTGTCGAATTCAAATCTTTCATCGACATCGGGCCATCCGAAAGTAATTCGATGATCTTGTGTTCGACCAATCCTTTGTTTGCTTCAACTCCTCTCGATGTCAAAATATGATTTATTTTTGAAATCGTTTTGCGAGCGATCAGTTTTTCTTCCGCTAATGTGGCAATTGCACCTTCTAACTTACCTCTATCAATTTTAAGCTCTTCAACTAATTTAGGTACATCAATCTTTTTAGATTCAACAATTACTTCAAGAATCGTTAGATTTTCAGGCGTTAGCTGGATCTCTCTCATAATATACACTCCATTTTGATCGGCTTTGAAACCTTTTCTTTTGATACTGATTGTTCAACTATATTGTTATTATTTCTTTCTTTATAAGCTAATGAAATTCCAAGGCATCCGCTTCCTTTTGTTGATAGTACTATGAGATTAATCTCTTTTAATCTATTGGTTATTATATGGACTTAACTTATTGGTGTAGTCAAAAATAAATGATATGTTAACTATCACCATTTATTATTGGCTGATGACGGATATCAAGTTTAGCCACCCCCATCTCCCCAGATCGATTAATTGCAAATTTAGTCCCAAGAGATCCTAGAATTACAGAAAATATGGTTGAAAGTATTAATGCAGTAATTATTTTATTAGCCATATCATCTAGACCATTATCTATTAGAATTTGGGCAATTAAAGTAACAAGTGACAATGTGACGCCCCCTTGCTCAAATTAAATACTTAATTTGAATTTCTTATTTTTTAATAAATTTCCTATAAAAATAGGAAAATTCATATAAAATTAATACAAGCCCTAGATATTAAATTTCAAATGTCTTCAATTTATTTAAGAAATCCATTATTAGTTATCGTTATGCGAGAACTAATTTATTTAAAATAACAGCGGTTGCTGATCCTGCAACTACCAACATAATTACTCGGTTACCTGTAAGTTTTCGAGATATTTTTATTAACATTTCTTGTGCTTTATCGAGTTTACTATCAAGGACATCTATCTTTTCATCGATATTCACAAGCACAACACCCTGTTCATCTAATTGCCCAGCCATATTATCCAGAGCTGATTTAATTAAAGAAATTTGTGCATTTAAGTTATTCATTGACTCTGAAACATTATTTTCCATAGAATTAATCCTCGATTCAAGTTCGTTCATGGCTTTTTCTGATGTTTCTCCTGGAATTGCGACATTAATTGCTGCCTGACCCAACATCTCCATTGATGATTTTCCTGAAGAAATAATTATTTCTAATTTTTTCAAGTTATCTTCTAATTCAGATAGATTCGATCGATTAGACTTAATACGTTTAATTCGGCTATCTTCGGTTTTCATTTTTTCTGCTTGCAGAAAACTTGGTAATTTAGATTGCAGTTTCCTCCAAGTCGATCTTTCTTCATCAAGTTGTTTTTCATAGCCCTCTTCGAAATCCTCAAAAACGTGTTTCATCGACCCTACAATATCGGTCAAATCGGATAGTGTCTCTTGCATTAACTCATCTGCATCAGGACCACGCCCAAATTTTTCTCCAATTTTCCGAGCTAAACTTTTCTTCTTTTTCTGTTTTTGTTCTTGTTCCATAATATCACAATACATCTTTAGAATTATAAAGCCAATCGATTAAGATTAAACATATATCAAGATAAAACACTCCCCATTCCCGAACGGGTATATTTTAACAAACAATAAAGATTATATTTACAAAGATGTGTTCGATTGAACAATAAAATGATCAAAATATTGAGTAAACGTTTTGAAATTGCCTTTAATTTAACTTATGATTTGTATAATTCGATACATGAGAACAATTTAATTTTAAAAATAGATAACCTTCCTTCAAATTCAATTGGGAATCAAGCTTGGTGTATTGTGGGGGCCAGAGAATCTTACTTTAATGCAATTAAAAAATCTGGATGGATTGGCTTCAATTGCAGTTTAGATAATTACAATGATAAAATTGAGATCTTACAGTTATTGTCATCTACCAGAAAAACGATTCTAGAATTTTTGAATGCTATTACATTATCATTTGAACAAGTCGAATTTGCTTTTAAATTATTAGAACATGAAATTCAACATCATGGTCAACTGATTAGATATTTTTATAGTAACAAATTTGAATTTCCCAAAAGTTGGAAGGATAGGTATTCAGTTTAATCAATCATCGCATTTCATGACCTACAATTTAAGTATTCGAAGTTTGAATAAAAGTTATTCAAACAATCTGAGGTAAAGAATGAAGAAATTAGACATTGAAAAAAGTGATTCATATCTTGAAGCCGAAAACACAATCAAATACCTCAAGGTTCTGAAAGAATATTATGAAAGTGATGATAATTTCGATCAACTTGAATTAGGCGATATCAAGTTAAGAGAGCTTTTCAGATTTATGTCAGATAATGAATTTGCAAAAAAGGGATTTGTTGAAGAAGAAGATCGGAAAAAATTTATTTCAAACATTACCGATGAAATAACTCAAATCCAAGCCGATCTAAAAAAGGCCAGATTATCTGAAATCCAAGATAAAGAATTGAATTCAATACTTATCATTCCCTCATGGAGTAAAGTCATAGGCTATAAGACAAAAGGATTTTACCTTAACAAACCCGTTCTTGAACTTAAGAAAGATACAATTATCATGTTATCCTATGATATACTGGATGTAAAGGATAAGTATGGTAAGGAGTATGCGATATTAGCAGGACCAGGTATATTCTATACAGAATTTTCTTTGGATAGTGGATCTAATATTACTAATTTTAGGGAAATAAATATGATATTGCTTCCATTAACCATGTTGGATAAATTATTAAGTGCACCTCAAATTTTTGAAAGCAAGATTGAGGCAACAATAAATGAGTTAATTTCAATCGTACCATTCTCTCTAATTGAGGAAGTTCACACCGTACAAGCACTCCTCAGAGGAATTATATCAAGAAATATATTTATGCCAAATAAGAATGCAGTTGATGTATTCATGAAGGAGATTGAAAATCCTTCAAGTTATCATCCCAGAGAAGGAATAAAAATGCTTTCAGCTCATGAAGAATATTTCAACCGATTACTTTTATCAGTAGCACCTTCTGAAACTAAAGGTGATTCATCAATTAATATTACTTCTGCAGGTATTGCTTCAATTCTAATTGATACAGCATTGGTTGATGAATTTTTTGAGCCAAAAGAGAGAGATCGCTTATTATTACTATTTAAGGACTTAAAACGAGAATTTAATGAAACTGGTAAAAGTTTAATCGAAGATTTCATGCCTTAACAATGGTTTTCATAATTTTATTTCAATATTTCCAAATCTATTGCGTCTTTCGTTTCTATTTGATAATTAATCTGAGTGCAACAATTTGAATTATTCCAGCAAGAATCAATGTATTCTACTAATAGTTGATCATCAGTTAACATCGCAACACTTTCCTGTTTTCTGTGAGTTATACTCAACATAGTTTTTTGATCTCTTACAATATAGCTATTTTCTTGAGTAATAGATGTTTTAAATTTTAATAGTTTTTCTGAAGTACTGATGAAATCTTCCAATCCAGGTGTTAGAGATTGAGGTAACGCTAATTCGACCTTTATACCTCGAGAGATTAATTTCGGTATCTCAGAAATTACTGTGTCAATAAATGGTTCAAAATTCTCTGATAAAATTAATACGATTTTTACTTTTGTATTTTTCATTATTCTCAGAATTTCGCTGAAAATAGAATTATCCCTATATAGATAGGCAACAGGTCCCAATTCTTGTTCCTCGGGGTTCCAAGAATTAATAACTTGTTGATTTAATAAAGATAATCCGGTTTTTTTATTTTCAAGCTCTTTAGAGTAATTATTATTCATGAATTCTTCTAGAGTTCGAGGATTAGTAAAATAGTATCGAGATGGACGATGATTTGATTCTTTTAAAATCAATCCTAAATTAACCAATAATTTTAGAGCTGGATAAACCTTGGAATCAGGCAATCCCGTCTCATCACAAATATCCTTCACAGTATCTTTCAAAGGATTACGAATTAAATGAGTTAGAATCCTAGTTTCATGGATCGATTGAAAATATCCAGTCTGGTTGAGTAATTCTAATAGAGAGAGTTTTGTATTCATATCCTACAATAAATATTTGTGAATAAAAGACCTTTCTACTTTTACATAGTAGTAAAGTAGGAAAGTGATTATATATTAGTAGTCGGATAATATATTATGGTAAAAAGTGAAACTATTAGCATACCAAAAAAAGTTGACTTAAGCGAAACGGTCAATGAGAACTACTCAAATATTGCTAGGCAACTGCTTGACGGTACGAAAGCATCATGTTGCGAAGATCCTAAAATTGTCGAAAATCAAAATTCTTGTTGTGAAGATGATCAAGGAGTCATAGAACTAGAAAATCGAATTAATCAGAAAATTCCTAGTTTAGGCAGTGATAAAGATTTGATTGGATTTGCGAAACCTGCCGAAGGAGAAATGGTAGTAGACTTAGGCTCAGGACCAGGTAATGATGCATTCAAGTTTGCTAGAGAAATAGGATCTACTGGAAAGATTATTGGTATTGATTTTTCTGATGATATGCTCAAGCTCGCTAGAAGGAATATGATAAAAGAAGGGATTACCAATGCAGAATTTCGAAAAGGAAGTATTGAAGATATTCCCGTAAATGCAAATACTGTGGATTTAATAATTAGTAACTGTGTTATCAATCTAGCAGAAAACCGTGAAAAAGTTTTCAACAGTGCTTACAAAATTTTGAAAGAAGGAGGTCGAATCGTATTTTCTGATCTTGTAGTAAAAGACACTCCATCTAAAGAATTAGCAAATAACATAGATGCTGTTTGTGGCTGCTATGCAGGAACAACAAAATCTAATTACCTTACAATGTTAAAGAAAGCTGGATTTAAGGATATTAAAGCTACCGATGAATATGAATTTACCAAGAATTTTGGAGGTTCTGATATAGAATATTCATCTACAATCTTTCAAGGGGTAAAATAATAAATTAACTATGTTGTGGTAAGATTTCTCAATATTACCGTTTATTAATATCCCTGATAATTATTATTTGATTGTCGGTCGATAATTTCGATCGACATATTCCCTCTCTTTTTTCAAATGACAACAAAAGGTCAAAATTAATTA
The DNA here is from genome assembly GCA_001940725.1 of Candidatus Heimdallarchaeota archaeon LC_2. The sequence goes on from MDVR01000079.1 coordinate 7,159, forward strand.
ATCAATTCATCCTCAAAAGAATTTCTTACAATTTTAAAATGGAGAGGGATCAGCTCTTGTTATTATTGCTTAATGTTAAATAATATATCAAATCGAAATAAGATTCAATTAATCTATCATAAGACAAATTTTCAGAATTGATGATAAATAAGTTACTCTGATTAGGATTTGCTCTATAATGTTATAAATCTAGTAATTAGTTGTCGATTGACGATATTTTGGCTACATCATTATCATTACACTCCCATAAAGGTGGAAGCGGAAAAACTTTAGTTGCAATGAACCTTGCGGCTTACCTTGTACAAAAAGGTAAACGAGTCGCCCTTATCGATATGGATCTAACAGCACCAAGTCTTGGTACGTTTGTTACCGATCATGAAGGAAAGACATTGAACGATTTTCTTTTAAAAAGAGCAACTGCAGAAGAAGTTTTTTTTGATGCAACCAATTTAATTGGAGACGATGCTCCTGGAAAGTTATTCATGGGACTTGCAGATATGGCTGGCGAAGCTATAGCTGAGATTAATCAAAGAGATACAGATGCAATGTTGGAAGATCTGTTCACACTAATGGAATTAGTTAGGGTTAAACTTCCAGGTGATCCTTTCAATGTAGATTACATATTAATAGATACATCACCAGGCCTTACAACAAATGCAATAAATGGTGTTGCAATCACAGATCAAGTAATTATGATCTTAAGATTAGTAAATGCCGACGTAGATGGGACTTACCATTTCCTAAATACTTTATTCAAAAGCGTGCAACCTAAAACATCGATAATTGTGAATCAAATTGCTGATCATATCATTAATGATGGTGGAAGGGAAAAAATTGAGAACCTAGTAATGTCTCAAATCGTAAATGCAATTCCAGATCTTGATGTAACATTTGCTGGTATATTACTTACAGATAAAGAAGTAATTTCTAATGAATTTAATTATGCAATGGCTTCTTTAGATAAAACAATAAAAATTCGTAGGCCGATCCACATAATATCTAAGACCAGTCAAACTTTCGCTGAAAAATTCAAATCAGTTATAAGCGGTGTAATTGATGCCTGAATATAAGACATTTGCATTTTATATCTATGTGAGGGGGGGAACTTGCCTTTTCTCCATAGATTTTTCTCCAATGCCACAAAGTGCTCTGATAACGGCAATGTTATCAGCAATGCAGGCATTCATCAATGAAATATCAGGCGATCAAGCTAAAAAACTCAGTACTGGAGGATTTGTTTTTCATATGGAATCGATGAAAGAAATTTCTCTAGTAATTGCCACATCAAGTGAAACACGACCTTCTGAATTGACAGAACTAAGAACTGTCTTCCTTCATAAATTTGGATCTAAGATAACTTCATTTACTGGAGATACATCATTATTCCTTGATTTTGATGAAGATGTATTACGAATATTGAAAATGAATACAGTTGATGAACGAATCGAGCCTAAAAATAAATTAAATGCTTATTCCCTCTTACAAATTAGACCTGAACTACAAGCCATTGCTAAAGAAGCGGTTCTAAAGAAACAAACAAGAGTTTCTGAATTAAGTAAAATTCTGGATAGATCCCATTTAATTGTGCAAATGCAATTAGAGGAGCTTTTTGACATGGGTGTCTTAGGAAAATATTCTGATAAAGGCGAAATAGTTTACTTTCTGTAATGGAAACTCAAAAACTGCAGCATAATAATTGCATAAAATCAGAGTAAACTAATTGAGATTTATATGACATCTTTGTTTAATAAACAGAAATATTAAATTAGGAATATTCGATTTGATTATTGTACAAAGAAAATGTTTGATATTGGAAAAACGCTAAGAAAAGTCCTTCGGAAACCGATTACATTATCTGATGATGAAACTTTGATAGAAATTGAAACAATGATTTTTCAAGATAAATTAGATCAAGTTATTCAAAGATTAGATCAGTACGAAAAGGATGGTTTTCAAAGTTCTGAATTACAAGAAATAAATTTCAAAAAACATTTTTGTACATTCCTCAGATCTAGAGCTTATGTTGATATGGGAAAGGCAAATGAGAGTATAGAAATACTTGAAAATAGCATGGAGGTAATTAAAGATACAAATAATCCAGTGTTAGTTAATTTAAGTAAAATTGAATATGGCAACGCTTTACTAGCTGGAGGTAAAATCCCAGAAAGTTGGGATATATTAGATCAAGCTGAACAAGAAGTAAATGGGCTGAAATTATTTTACAATAATGATTATAAATCAAATCAAGCGCGAGTGAACAACTTACAAAGTAAGGTTTATCTTAGAAAAGGTGATTTCAGAGAAGCAATTCGAGAACAAAATGAAAGTATTGACCTTTACGAAAAAATTGGAAAACAATACCATACAGCAGAACCTCTTAATGGATTGGGAGTTAGTTACGCTTCAATCGGAGAAAGTGATAGAGCTTTGCATTACTTAAGTCTCAGCTCACACATTTACGAGAAGTTAGAAAATCAATCTCAATTATTGAAAATTTACAATAATACAGGAATGATTTATTGGCTTGGAGGAAAACACTCTCAAGCACTTGATAATTTCCAAAAGGCTTTAGACATTAGTCAACAGAAAAGAAATAAACAAGCGTCGGCAATGATATTATTAAATCTAGGGTTAATTTACATCGATCAAGGTCAAATAGCAAAATCACAAAAAAATTTTGAAGAAAGTATGACACTTTTTGAAGAACTGGGTAATAGACCAAGTATAGCAAAATGTCAATTTAACCTATCGAATATATACAAATTATACGGTGAATTAGATAAATCGATAGAATATCTTGAACTGTGTTTAGCATATTACCAAGAAATTGATAACAAAGATGAGTTGGCAAAAACTTATGCAAATATGGGTGGATTATACATCGAGCTCAGAAAAGATCACAAAGCAATTAAATTATTAACTCAATCTTTAGAGATACATGAAGCTTCAGGGAATATTCTTGCAATGGTTCAACCATTAAATGGGTTAATTGAAGCAAACATAGCCTTAAACAACATGCCTGAAGCAGAAATTTCACTAAAAAAGTTTGAAGAAGTAAAAGAATTGCATTCAGATAACAAAAGTGTACAACATCAATACAAACTAGCAAATGCAAAAATATTAATTGAAAGTGACCGAGTAGTCAAAAGAGCAGAAGCGCAGAAATTATTTACTGAAATTGCTGACGATGAAGTTGTTTCTCAACAACATACAACTGAAGCCATGTTAAGATTGGGTGAACTGTTACTTCAAGAATTAAAGTTATCTGCTAGTGAAGATGCATTAAATGAATTCAAAGATCTAATTGATAGATTAGATAAAGTGGCTAGAAGTGAGGGAACGCAGTCTGTGGAGCAAACACCAACAATAGTTCAAGTACTGATGTTACAATCAAAACTTGCATTGATTGATCTTGATGTGAAAAAGTCCCAAACATTATTGGATGAAGGTTATGATCTTGCGAACAAGAATGGGTTAATGCAGCTCGCTCAGATTATTGATGGAGAAAGAGAAACCTATAAGAAAGAGATGATGAAATATAAGAAAATGGTTGAAACAAATGCTTCATTATACGAACGTCTACAACAAAGCCAGATTGAAAATTACTTGAAGAGGGCTGAAAGTATTCTTAAAAGATAAGACACTCATTAATATACAATGTCGATCCAATCGATTTGATAGAAAATTTTAACCGAAATATATACTAACCAAAAATGCGAGATTAACTTAATATTGAGACCGTAATTTACATCGTTGTGGAACAAACAAATACAGATAATTATTTAGATAAGCTTATGGAAACAGCTAGACAAGATGGTATTGTAACAGACCATGAAAAACTCATGATAAAACAAATTATGGAGAGAATAAGCGATTACAATAAAATACTAGAACAAGCTCTTTCCGATAATATAATTACATCTGAGGAAAAGATTAATCTTTACAAATTCCGCACAGATATTTTTATTGAAAATATGAAATTTGTAAATGAAGATAAAATTATCACTGTTGAAGAAGTATTCCTAATTGAAACACTAAACAAAATATTAGCTGAAATGGGAGATCTTGAAAATAAATTTACTGATTTTGTCTAAATATTATAGTGTTGAAAGTTAAAATATATCCAGTTAAGCGCCTTTCTTTTATAAAGGATTTATAAACTGTTCTAAAACCTAGTATTGCTTTTTTATGAGATAATTGCGAATTGATAGAGAATTTGAATTATTTTCACACTTATATCAACAATTTCGTTAAATAATTTGTCAAACGCTTGATCATTAAGTTGCGAAAATACATCACCTTACTAAATATACTAAATCACCCCAAACTTATTAAATAGTTTAATACTGACCGTTTTTGATGCAATGCTATAGAATTAATAGATTTTGAACTCTAATATTATTTGTTTGAAATATGGAACTTTTAAATAAGTAAAATTTGGAATTTATTCATATTTATAAAAAATTGAGTGTGATGCATCAATGAAGAAATTATTAATTATTAACTTATTCCTATTAATTGTAGCAGGAATGTTAACTCCAACAGCTGCGGATAATAGAATTTCGTCTTATAGTGAACCCCGAAGAGTTCAAGTAGACGGAATAAGCGTTGTTAATGGGAATACTGGCACATCAAATAATATTTACTTAAATGAATGGAGACAGAGTGTTAATTCACTACCTGACCTTTCAATTTATGATTATAAGATTACAAGATCCGCATTTACAGCACCTACAGTTGTAGATTTTATTCAATCCGCAACTGTGTTTGAAAATAGCGATCTTGTAGTTAATGCACCACCAGATCCTAAAAAGAAAAAGCCAATTAATATTGATTCAAGTAGAGATTTGAGGAAATTCCCTGGTTCTGGAACTGAGACAGATCCCTATATAATTGAAGGTTTTCTATTTCAAAATTCTAGAAAGAATTTAATTCAAATTCAATTTACAGATGTATATATTGTAATTCGAAATAATGTATTGGATGGATTGAATGGTGGAAATGTAAATATTCTGATTAACAGTGCACAACACATTACTATTGAATTTAATACACTTACCTCAAATAATTATGGAGTTATGGTTTCAAATTCAGTTGACATAAATGTAAACTCAAATTCGATTTCAAATTTTGTTAATGATGGTGTTTATCTCGATAATGTTAATTCATTATCAGTATCATCTAACAAAATTTCTCAAACTACAAATGGAATAGTAATTAGCAATTCATTTGGCGGTAATGTATCATACAATACAGTATTTTCCAACTCTGGTGTTGGTATCACACTTGCTTACACTGATGACGTGTTACTTGCAGGTAATAAAATTTACTCAAATATTCAAGATGGATTATTCTTTCTTGATTCTGATTTAAATACCGTAATTAACAATAACATTTATTCAAATGGTTTAGTAGGAGCAACAGCACTTAATTCCTTGAATGCCCTTTCGATTTCAAGTAGTGGTACTTTAACAATTAATGGTTTTGGTGGGTCAGGTTTCTTTATGGACCCAAGTATGGATAATCTCGTATTAAATAATAACATTACAGATAATGCAGGAATGGGATTGTACTTACAAGCTTCACACAACACAACAATTGATGGAAACAATCTTAATTCTAATGGATTAAATGGTTTATTCTTGGAGGATAGTCATGATAATGTTGTAAATGATAATGATATTACTGCAAACGGTTTCTCTAGTGGATTATCTACATTATCACTTAACTTCTGGCAATTTATTTCTTATTCAGCCTTCGGAGGATCGGGATTCTTTATGGACCCCTCAGTTGGTAATGTTGTATCTAACAATGACATTAGTGGAAACTTTGGAAACGGATTAGCCTTACAACACTCTACAGATACAGATATCATATCTAATACTGTTAATAATAATGGTCTCTCAGGGATGATTTTTGAAGATTCTGATAATAATGATATCTTAAATAATCAAATAACCAACAATGGAGATAGTGGACTTCGACTGGCAACAATGTCAGCCGACACTCCTTTTGACATGAAGTTGATGTCAGCCTTCGGAGGATCGGGATTCTTTATGGACCCAAGTTTCAACAATGTTGTTGATGGTAACGTTCTGTCGGGAAACACCGGTAGCGGATTATTTCTGCTAGATTCAGAAAATAGTGTCGTATCTAATAATCAGATAAAATCAAATGGTGGAGATGGTGTTCTTGTTACTAATTCATCTCACAACGATTTTCTATCTAATGTTGTATCTCATAACGGTGTAGAAACACCTTTATTATTTTCATCATTTGACCTAAATGAGAATAGTCTAAAATTGGCAGGTTTTGGTGGATCTGGTTTCTTTATGGATCCAAGTGTGTCAAATACTTTAACGGATAACTTTGTTACTGATAATGCAGGTAGTGGTATATACTTTTTAGAAATTGATGAAAGTGAAATTAGCAACAATACTATTTCTTCAAATTCTTTTGACGGAATATTATTTCAAAATTCTAATTCAAATAACATTACACAGAATGTTATTGAGTACAACGGATACGATGCCTTGGCATCTTACAGCTCACTATTATCAACTGATTCATTTGGAGGTTCAGGATTTTTCATGGATCCATCATTCTTTAATGTAGTAACTAACAATAATTTCACTAATAATGCTGCATATGGATTTTTCTCAGAGGCATCAACCAATACTGAATTTTCTGACAATAGGCTTTTAGACCATCCACTTTATGGAGTTGTACTTGATGGAACTTCGACTGATACTTTCATAACCGGTAATAATTTCCAAAATAATAATGTAGGTGGTCCTCAAGCATCAGATGCAGGTCTGGATAATGTGTTTGCAACTAACTTCTGGGCGGATCATGATAACAATGATACTAATTTTGATGGGATTTCAGACGAACCCTATCTATTGGATGGAGCGACTGAGAATACTGATTTTCTCGCATCAAATATTCCAAATGGTTTGAATTTCTACAATGCAACAATGGAGAGTTCCCCTCGAGTATTGAATGCAGGAAGTGAGGGTACACCCATCACTTTGAAAGTTTATCTCGATGATGGTTTCAGAGCTTTATCTATTGATTTAGACAATCTATGGATAAATGGAACAATCAATCCTTACACATCTCATATTATTGATATTCAAACATTCACAGTTACATTTGATAGATTAGCAATAAATGATCTAGTTAATGCGTTAAAAAGAAATCCACCATTCTTCGTAGTTTTTGAATTAACTGGAAGGATAAATGATGGATTACTTGAAATTACGGCTCATGATTTTGTAGAAATTAATCAAGTGGGTAAAAACACACTTCTAGGATTGTTACCAATTGCAGGAACTATTGGATTGATCCCAATATTAACACACAAAAAACGTGAAGAAAAGGATAATTAAAACACACTTACAATTCTTGGAAATTGATTGACTATACTTTTTACTAAAATAATAAAATTAAAACATTAAATTATAATTATTTATAACCTTAACATATATAATTAAAATATTAGGACGTGAAGCTGATAATTAACAAATCCATACTTATGCTATTTAATCTGTTATTAGTATCCATAGTCTTTACAGCTAATATCGATTCTTCTGCAAATATTAGAAACATTCAAGAAAATCATTATCAATTTCTCGATCAGATAAATCCCGCAAATCCAGATTTTGATTTGATAGATCAGGCTTCTCCTATTTCAAAAGTAAAAATAACAGATAGCGACACAGTGATTTTTGTTGAGAATACGACTGAATTAAATTTTTTCAAGATTTTCTATGCTTCATCTTTAATTAGATCGTATGAGAATTTAATGGCTTTAAAAATTAATTTACCTTTAAATATTATAAAAACTCATCCTCAGGCTAAACATCTTTCTATATTTTCATCTATCGCTTTTGAAAATTTAAATATTCCAATTATTAATAATATTATTAATGAAGTAAACAATCTACAATTGACACAGGCAAATGATGAGGCAAATTTACTAGGGATCAATACATTGTGGGATGCTGGATACAATGGAACAGGTGTTAATGTTGCAATTATGGATAATGGAATTGATACCACTCATCCTGCCTTGAATAGCAAGATTATTGGAAATATTGATATTTCCACAAATAATACAATTCCCTGCAAGGATCACGGTACAGCAGTTGCAGGAATTATTGCTGCAGATCAAATTGATAATAATATAGATGTCCTTGGTATGGCGTATGGGTCCAAATTTCATGATATAAGTTTTGGGTGTATAGGTTCTACAATAGCAGGGGACATTCTAGCAGGTTTTGACTACATTCTTGAAAACAATGCTACAATTGATGTTGTAAATACATCATTTGGTGGATTTGCACCTTCTTGGGATTTAATTGTTGAGAAACTTGAATCTGCAGGAATTGTGCTAGTAGGTTCAGCAGGAAATGATGGCCCAGGTTTTCATACAACAACAACTGGAGGCCCAGGTAATTCAATATATGGAATATCAGTTGGTGCTTCAGACATTAACGGACAATTATCACCATTTTCAGCTAGAGGTCCAGTTTATAGCATGCTCTATAAACCGGACTTGATTGCGCCAGGGATTAATATTAATTCTACTTCTCATCTAGGAGGATATGATCTTTATTCAGGAACATCATTTTCGAGTCCATTAGTTACAGGAGGTATTTTAACGCTTATATCAGCCTTAAATTCTTTGGGATACAATTGGAACCCGGGAGTCATAAAAGCAGGCCTACTTAAAACTGGTGAGAATTCTACTAATAATGAATTACTAGAGGGTCAAGGACTGGTAAACTTCACAGC
>MDVR01000080.1 GCA_001940725.1 Candidatus Heimdallarchaeota archaeon LC_2
GGTTTCAAAGAATTGTGTAGAGTTGGTAAATCCTGTATCTGCACTCAGATCGATTCTTCGTCCAGATTTATTATCTGGATTGATCAGGTTCTCCTCAAGGAATACACATGTGGAATATCCTCATAGAATATTTGAGACTGGTGAAATTTGTTTAAAGTCAAAGAAAAATACAATAACAAAACAATTTGTTTCAGTCTTACTTTCGGGGGCTGAAGAAACCTTTGAAACCATACTAGGTATTTTAGACTCACTTTTCAAATTAACAAAAATTGATTATTCTCTCATTGAGACAGATAATCATTATTATATGTTAGGAAGGTCTGCAACAATTCTCATTGAAAATACTGAGGTGGGTCACATTGGAGAAATCCATCCTCAAATTCTTAATAATTATGGAGTTGAGGTCCCAATGGTCGGTCTTGAATTTGATCTTACAAAAATACCGAAATTAAATTGTGAAGAATTTCAATCAAATTAACCTCTCAATCACAATTTCAATCTATAATTTTTCAATGACTTTTTGTGCTGCATCAGCAAAATTTTGAGTATATACAACTTCATTTGCAGCTTTGATTACTTCTTCGTTTTCCGTATTAATTGCCACAGCATAACCTACTTGGCCAAACATCCCAATATCATTTACATTATCACCAATTGCTCCACATACATCTAAGTTATACTCGTTTTCCTTTGCAATTTTTTTAATGACATCTGATTTGGAATTTCCAACTTTGATTGTAAGCGAACCATCAAGGATACCATTTGTATGTCCTATTTCATTTGAATAGAAGCGGTCTGCATTTACTGATAAAGCTACATGCTTAACCATCTCATCCAATCCCCCAGAAACCAAAATTACATCAAACCCAGCGTTTTTTAGTTTACTAACCCCTTCTATAGCTCCTTTTCGTAATTTTGGATTTTTTAACGCTTCTTGGAACTCAAGATAAGATTTACCTTTCCACATAGCAACATCATCTAGAGCCCACTGATCATAATCAATTTCTCCTGCAAAAAATCTTTCTACATTTTTATTCATTTCATCCTCCAGATCGAATCTCAAATGAATTTTTTCCCATCCAGAAATATCATCTGTTAGTGTTCCATCAACATCTATGAAAACAGCTCTCTTTACTGACATGATCATTTTCTAATATAATTTCACAATTATTAAGAATTCACGTTTAGCTACCCTAAATCTGATGTCGCCATCACAGTTTAAAATTGAAATTTCAATTATTTCTTTCAATTACTGATTTATCCTATGATCATTTTTTGTATACATTTTCTAATATCAAAGAAAATGATTACTTCACGTTCTGTAACCCTATATCCGATGTCGCCATCACTTTCCCATTTTTGTTTTTACACAATAAAGGTTCCATTAAAATAGGTTCTGTTCCGTTGGAACGGTGCTTCCTTCTGCTTCTCATCCTGCTGGGATTAACAAAGACAGCATTCCCGTGATCTTTAACTACTGGCAGATCATTTTCAGTCCGTGAACTGAGTACCAGCATTCCTGAATTAACAGGGTAGAACACCCACTAAGGTCTTTCGGTACGCTTCTAACTTTTCCGGTCTTCCTCTGTTTAGAAGAAGCAACAGGTAGACACTTACCTAGTCCTCTTACCCCTTTATTTCTAAAGGTAATAAGTTAAATTTGTGCAATCTTTGGATTGCAGTTTCTACTATTATGTGAATTGACTATTTAAAGTACGGAAGATAAATATCACAGATTTGATTATTGTAAATACGAAAGAGTTCATGTGTTATTATTTATACTTCAAAAAAGTATACTTTTATTATCCTATGCTATTTTCATTCTTCTCATTTTCAGTGATCAAAAGAATCCAATATTTGCAACTAAACACTTCAATATGCAATTTCTTAATTTAGTTATAAAAATAGACCAATATAATGGATTTGCGAAAAGCGGCTGAAGAGTACAAAAGTGATCTTATTAGAATTAGAAGACATGTCCACATGAATCCTGAACTAGGTTTCTTAGAAAGTGAGACTTCAAAATTTATTCAAGATGAATTGGTAAAATTAGGTCTTGAATACAAATTATTTGCTAGAACTGGATTAACATCTGAGATTAAAGGAGAAGCAGGTGATGGTAAAACAATATTAATTCGAGCGGATATTGATGCTCTTCCCTTACAAGAGGATAATGATACTGTGTACAAGTCGCACAATGATGGTGTGATGCATGCATGCGGTCATGATACACATATTGCTTGTCTGTTGGGTGTGGCTAAACTTCTTAATGAGAATAAAAGTATGTTCAAAGGAAAAGCCCTTCTGGTTTTTCAACCTGCTGAAGAAGGTTCCAAATTATATGATCCTTCAGGTGAAACTAGTGGTGGTGCAATGCCGATGATACAAGAGGGAGCTATTGGTGATATTGAAAGCCCAAAAATTGATGCAGCCATCGCCCTCCATATTGTTGCAGGAGATGAAGAAGATACCATGTACCCAAATATTAGTGTAAAAGATGGTCCTCTGACTGCAGCAGCAGATGAAATTTATGCAGATATTATTGGAAAGGGTGGACATGGGAGTGCACCACATTCAGCAGTGGACCCCGTATATCTAACATCGGTTATAGTTTCCCAATTACAGGGCATGTTAACCAGATACGTTGATCCGATGGAACCACATGTTTTGACCTTTGGCAAGATCGTAGGTGGAACAAGACAAAACATCATACCAGATTCTGTCCGAATTGAAGGCACACTTCGTACGCTCGATCGAGATTTACGGGAAAAACTTCTTGGTAAGATTGCTTCATTCATTGAAACCACTGCCGAATTACATGGAGGTACTGCTAACGTTGAAATAGTAAGGGGTTATGGAGTCGGTGTGAATGATAAGATGTTAAATGACCATATTCGGTCAGCCTTTACACAATACTATGACAAAGAAAATTTAATAGAGATTGAAAAGGCTCAACTTGGTGCTGAGGATTTCTTTGAGTTTGGGCTTCAAGGAAAATTACCAACATCTATGTTTTGGCTAGGTGGGGGAAATCGAGAGAAAAATATGACAAGTCCTAATCACAGCAATTTCTTTGATATAGATGAGGATAGCCTACCAATCGGGACCGTTGTGCTAGCTCAAAGTGCTTTAAATTATTTGAATGCAAATTAACAAAATTATGGAAATTCATTATAATATTTAGTCGGTTTGAATGAACCTGATAATGCAATTGGAATATTAATGAAGGCTTCAGCATGTTCTGTACTAGCCTGAATTCCTCTTAAATGGGTTCTAGTCTCATGATAATTTGAATAGAAACCTTCTCCACCTTTATGGCTTTGAGATTCGTAAACTGCTATAGCTTTCATCCGCATTTCATTCTCTTTTGAAATGTCTATGTAAATATGAGGAAAAGGAATCAATACAGTAGTTTCGGTACCCCAGAGACTTTTAACTTGATGAGCCTCTTTGTCAGGATTAGATGTGTGACTTGCCCATTCAACGGCTTCCTTTACAATTTCATTTGTTATTTTATGTTCTTTATGATAGTCAAAATCGATATGAGTAATTATTATGTCAGGTTTAAATTCTTGAATAATTCTGACTAATTCGGACTTAATGTCCTCGAAATTGGAATTTGTGACATTTCTGAAATTAAGTTGAATTGGATTTGTCTCCAATAATTCACATGCTTTTTCAAATTCACTTACCCTGTTGTCATCTTTTGTTATTGATACGGCATAGCTTAATTGGTACTTCAAAAGGACTCCGCCCGCAGAGAAAGTTTCATCATCTTGATGTGCAAAAATTGTCATTAGTTTATTGTTTTTAGCGTTGTTCATAATACCATCTCATCTCAATTTCTTCTTCTATACCCCCAAAAATAAACTTGAAATTTTGAGATTTGTTACAATGTTCGAGGGCATAATATCTTATTTGTGATGCATTTTCTACATTTACTCTCTTGTTGGGAAAATAATCCAAATAATTTCGACTAGCTATTAAGATAACTTTAGATTTAGCTCTAGAGGTCAAAACGTTAAATCTGTTTATATCAAAAATAAAATCTTCTTCTGCACTAATCTGATCAGTTGAACTTATTCCTATCGACGCAATAATCATTGTTCTATCACTACCTTGGAACTTCTCAACAGAATAAACAGTACTTTTTATGGCATTCATAAATTCCTTTTCTGATAGCAAAGATAAATTCTCATTCAACAATCTCTCATATAAATTTCGGATGATCAACCTACCTTGAGCATTATGTGGTGCCACGACACCAATTTCATTTTTCCAAAAATTTAACTGATTCTCAACTGTTATAGGATTAATCATTTTGAAAAATGCAACAATGATTTCAACTGACATATCACATTCCAGAGGACTTACCGATATTTCGAAATTTTTGTTATGAATAATGCTTGATACAACTAAATTCGGATCTAACACAGCTTTCACGTAATTTGGTATATTGTCCGGAACATTCCCCACAATAATCCTATCAGCATTATTTTGGAAGGCTTTCAAACTTTCATAAAAACCAAGATTACCCGTATAACTTACAATATCACGATGTGATCGATAATTTGTCTTTAATTGCTTAGAGGAAATTTGATGACCCGTCCCATAATATTGAAATACGCTTCCAAGTACAATCTCCAAATTTATGGGAGGTTTTATTGGTTGTACCGGTGGAAGCTGGTAATTATCTCCGACGAGTACCAATTTAGTTAGATTATCGAGATTCAGATAAACGTGATCTGGAATGTGGAGAGATTCACTTACTTCTTTAGATACTATAGGTTCTTCCTTTTCAACTTCTGACGGGAATTTTACACTCACTTGAGGTCTGTGGACCATGGTAATACTTGGTAATATTTGATCTACAGGAAGCTGTGATGCCTCATCAATAATTATTAAATCGAATGCAAATTCATCAGAATTTACCGCTGAAGGTTTTTTTCCATTAAATCGTAATTTTGTTAATTGGTGAGCATTAGAAAAAATAATCAAATCCTCTGTAAAGTGATCTTCAAGTTTCTTGTCATCACTAATAGTGCCTCTTTGTTTGGGATATAGATCCTCATTTAACTTCCAAGTTCCACCCTTATTGCACATAAAATCATTAACAAAATCGATATCGTCTTCTCCTAAACCCTCATTACTTACTATTTTTTGGTAACCTGATCTAATAAATAATTTCGCAATTTTTCTCACAGGTGTTGGTTGTCCATTTTCATCTACACTCTCACGAAGTTTGTTAACCAATACTTTCATAGCTGGATAAGAAAATGCGGTAATCAAAATTCTGCGAGGTGGGTTCAAACGATCAGTACGAGTTAGAAATTCGTCAATTAATGCAATTATAGTTTGAGATTTTCCTGTACCTGGCGGTCCATGTATTATCGAAATGGGTCTGGAAAGAGAGTTTAGAATGGCTTCTTTTTGTGATGGATCAGGATAAGGATAAACTTGGGTATTGAGATTTCCTTGCACTTCTGTTTTATAATTATTAAGTAATGTAGGTGCAAATAAGTATATTTCTGGTAATAGGTAGAGATTACTTTCTGGGTATTCTAATGATTTCAAAGGTAATAAATTCCAATCAAATGCAATTTTCTTTCCTAACCATGAATGACCCAAATTATACAGATTAAGCATTTGAAATAACTTCCTGGACCAAGCATCAAATGAAGTTGGATATAGATACCATTGACTAGATATTTCTTTTTCCGTAACTTCTCTAAAATTTTCATATACTCTCACAGTGCTCTCTTGAGTTACAATTTCGTAACAATCATCTAAAGAATTCCACGTCATCTGATCTATATTTACGCTCCATGAATATTGGTGAATACTTCCATCTCTCAACTCTGATGGAAGTAAAAGCACTCTACTGCCTTCACTTATTTTCATATTAGATGACAAATTTTTCAGTTTAAAAGTGTAGAATCTTCTTTTTTCTGTTGTTCCATCGTGTTCTTGAATATCACTTACTTCACCAGCAGCTAACTTACCGATACTGAATTCTGGATACATAGTCCTAATGAAAAGTGCATCATGTTCATCCATAGCTGATGTGAGCTTACTAAACAAAAACCACATGTGTGCAACATAATTATAGGTATTTGGTAATCGATTTCTACGAGATATGAAATAATCAGTTGGTTTGGCATATCTGGATATAAGTTCCCGCCCACTCTTTTGAAAATCAAATCTTATTCTATCAATAGTTTGAACTTTGTATAGCATTTGTGATTTCAATTCTTTTACTAACTTATATTTATCAGAAATATCAGAGATTGATAAAAGTTCATGCCATACTTGAAAATCAACATAGTTAAAGTGATTTCTCCAATATTTTTTCTTGAAAAATCTATTAAATCGTTGTTCAGCTATCGCATGCCACGTATAATTAATAATTGCAGGTAATCCAATAGTAGTTTCTACGAAAACTCGAAGATCGTATACCTTCTTATGCTGATGAGGATCTGCAATTCCAGAATCAGTGGGCGTAAACCATCGAATAATGTAGTAGAATGCATTTCGTGATTCATCATCATCAGTAAAGCTATTTAGATGTCTCTCCAACATCGTCTGTATTGCTTCTAAAATTTCTCTGGACCAATAATATATTGCCAATCTTGGGGTATAATATCTCTGTTTACCGTCAATTTCCTCAAAGAAAATAACGAATTGCTCAATAAAATCACATATAATCAATATATCATGTAATATTCTCACACTTTTTTTTGCAAAATTAAATTCATCAGAATCATCTAATCCAGAGTTCACATTGGCATATCCTAAGGTTAGAAAATTGTTCTCAGCGATATTTTTTTCAGATAATTTTTCTCCCTTGAGTACAATCTTCAACGAATTAGGCTCATCATCATTCAATTTCCAAAGATTTTCTAAAGCTTTCAAACATGGATTAACTGTTAAGTCGGTTATTGTAGGGCTAATTTGCTTAATTTCCAGTTTTGCTCTAGCAAGAGGCATTTTCTCTCGAAGCATTCTTGACCAAATTGAAATTAGCTTGTTAAAATTATCTGCATATTTGGATGTTTTAGGAACTGAAATACTCAAGTAGTAACTTAAAGCCATGATTCTCTTGTAAATCGGATCTTCTTCTACATTGACTGTTAATGACATTTCATTCCATATAGGTATGGCAACTGAATGTATAGTTCCTCTATCTGGTTTAATTTCTTTATCACTAACAATTGCTTGAGATTTAATTTGTAGTAAAGGTAATTGTGGGTATATTGCCTCGGGGGTTGATCCAATTTGTATATCACTTATTCTTTCGGCTACGTCTCCAATGGTATTAAATCCTCTCTGATTAAGTTGTTCAACCATTGATCTAGATGTGTAAGGTAGCAATCGAACGTCCCACTCTTTCCTGTCACCATTTTCAGTTACACCTAATGTTGTAATACAATCATTCAAGTAATTACATCTGCCACAAGCAGGTTGAATATTCACTGATGTTTTCTCAACCAAGCATGGGGCTTGATTTTTCAATTTTTGGATTGCTTTCGCTGTTAGATCAAATAATCTAAATGTCTCATCCCAGCGTAAAATTTCAATCATTGCTTCCAATTCTTCAATTTCTACCACATAAGTATTTTCAACTTTAGGTAATATCCCATTTGAATCTAGCCGGACATACATTTTATGATTTAGTTTATTATCAAACAAATATTGGTTAAATGCTAATGTGTAGAAAGCTAGTTCGACGAACTGTTTCTTTCCAATTGCATCACTTGGAGAGACTTTGATATCTACCATTGAGATACCAACTTTTTCTTTAATATCTTTCATTGAGAGTTCAATAATTTCTTGATTTTCATTTAAAGTTCTAATTTTATTTTTACTATTATATTCATGTTTTTTCAAAAACATGAGGTCCGGTCTTAATTTATGTGAGGGGTCCTTTATTGGGATTTTTGTCTTTTCATTAATGATTCCAAGAATCATACGTAAAAATTTTTGTGGAGTCGGAAATTCATGTTCTAGTAGGACCTTTGGTGTATTAGAGGTAACATTATCTGCTATATTTAACAATCCTTGTGATGTAAGAGTTGTTTTTACGACTGAACCACTCGGATTTGATGAAAATACTGCGAAGGATCTTTTATTTATTGATTGGTAAATTTCCTTTTCATACTTTTTTCCAATTTCAAGAATAAATTTTGTATGTCTTCTTGCATCTTCCAATTTTTTAATTTCTCTATTTGCAGGGAGGAACCAATCTGGGTCTTTTCTCCCTAAATTAATAAATAATTGACGTTCACAATCAAACTCTGAAAATTGAGAAAAGGTTTGTTTATCCAGTTGCCCCATACTATACAATATGTAGATTTTATTTATCAATATATACACTCTAGTTTAGAATTATAAATTTGCTCAATAAGTTTGGAAACCTAAAAAAATTGAGGATTCAGATTTTAAATTTATCAAATCATAAATTTGGATAATCATCTGAAGTATAATTAAAATCTAATTTACACTACATTTTTTTTTTAATAAAAAATCTTGTGCGATTTTGATATCTCTAGAACAAAAAAATATGATCGATTGTTATTACTATGAATTAATGACTGTAGATCCAATTTCTCTGACCATACTTCATAGAAGACTGCAAGGTATTACAGAGGAAATGAGTTTAGTTTTACGAAAAACTGCGTACAGTCCAAATATAAAAGAAAGAGCTGATTTTTCTTGTGCAATTTTTGATACACAAGGTGATATGGTCGCACAAGCTGAAGCTATTCCTGTTCATCTTGGGAGTATGCCTTTTGTTGCGAAACCAATAATCCGTATGTTTCAAGATACATGGCAATCTGGTGATGCCATAATTACAAATTCACCACGTTCTGGTTTTGGAGGAACACATTTACCTGATATTACCCTTCTAGCTCCAGTTTTCAATAATGGGGAATTTACCCATTTATTAGCAGCAAGAGCTCATCATGCCGACGTAGGGGGGATGTCTCCCGGTTCATTACCCGCGCAAAGTACTGAAATATTTCAAGAAGGTTTGATTATTCCTCCAGTTAGACTATACATTGAAGGGAAGGAAAATGTTGATGTTATGAACTTGATTTTGGAAAATGTGAGAACCCCTTTTGAAAGAAGAGGTGATTTACGTGCTCAGTATTCAGCACTTAGATTAGGAGTGAGACGAATGATTGAATTAACTAATCAAGAACTTGATTGGGATATTTCCATGATGCAATCTGAATTACATCGAAGGTCAGAAGAAACAACTATTGAAAAATTAAAATCTCTCGGTACCAAAATTAGTTCATTTACTGATTATTTAGATTCTGATGGAATTAATGTGGATGATCCTGTCAGAATATCATGTAAAATTACTTTACCTGGAAATGGCACGATTGAATTCGATTTTGCTGGTTCTGATGATGAACGAATTGGAAATTGTAATGCTCCATTTTCAGTAACTCAATCTGCTTGTTTCTATATTGTTAGATTATTAGTTGGTGATGATGTGTTGACAAATGCAGGATGTTTTCGACCAGTTCATATTATTGCACCAGAAGCTTCAGTTGTAAACCCAACTCCAAACGTTGCTACATCAAGCGCTAATACAGAGACATCAAGTCGAATTGTTGATGTCTTGATGGGTGCAATGAACAAAATTATACCCTGGCCAAGCTCCAGCCAAGGTACAATGAATAATTTACTTATTGGTGGTATTCATGATGGGAAACCTTGGAGTATTTATGAGACAATTGGAGGAGGAACTGGTGCGGGACCATCCTTTCCAGGTACATCTGCCATTCAATCTAATATGACAAACACAGAGAACACCCCAATTGAAGCCTTGGAATTATCATACCCATTAAGGGTGAGAGAATACTCAATCAGAAAAGATTCAGGAGGTAAAGGTGAATTTAGAGGGGGAGATGGTATCATTCGTGAAATAGAAATATTATCAAACGCTACAATAACTCTTCAAACTGAAAGACGAAGAATAAGTCCATGGGGTCAAGGACCTGGTGAAACCCATGGAAATAAAGGAATAAATGAAATTTTCGAATTAACAATTAAATCTGATTCTGGGGTTGAAACTTTTGAATGGAGAGAACTAGATTCAAAAGTGTCTATTTCAAATGTGAAACCAGGCAGCAAAATAAAAATATCAACTCCTGGTGGAGGGGGATTTACGTATGGATAAACCACTAAATTTAATATACATAATATACTATACATATATATATAATTGTTACAACAAAAAAATGGTGATCGCTAACCCTGTTGTAAATAACTTAAAAAAGTATAAAACAAAATATAATTTTATACTTGATGGGTTTGGGAGTTCATGATGTCATTGGAGATTTGGCAGCAAACAATGCGAGAACAGGAAACCCAAAAATCAGTTGATCAGTTGAACATCAGTAATCTAGATCTAACAATTCCTGAAGGAGGAGAAAAGGCTCCATTAATACTTGGTATTACTCAATCATCAATAATTCAATCAACCCTTACAACATACTTAATCGATTTGGGATTCAGAGTAGCTGGACCTTTTGCAAGCATTGACAGTGGAATTCCATTTATTAAAAAGATCTCACCGGATATTATCATATTTGATGTAACAAGCAATAAAGAAGAACTTAATCTCTTTATTGAAATATTAAAAAAAGATGAAGTTGAGATTCCAATTTTATTAATTAGTAATGATGAAGTGTATATAAATTATCCTTTCCAATCAAAGCTAAGATTACCCATTAATCCCCATGATCTTGTGGATGAATTACAGTATCTAAATCAGAATAAGGAAAAGTTCACACCACTTCATCACACATTAAAGTTCGTAAATAAACTTTTCAGTAGACTTCTTGAGCTCTCACCAAATAATCTTCGTCCACATGTTGAAACAAGTATCAACAAAGTAATTTTTGAGTTCTGTTCTAAAAACAATGAATTCTCGAGAATTAGTGAGGAAAGTCTAGCAATAATAATTAAAGATACTTCATTTATGCAGATTTCTGATCTCATTGAAATATTACAAGAAACCATTCAAAATTTGATTGAAAATTTAAATTTAAAATTTGAATCTAAAATTGGATCTTCATTGATCAATGATGCTTTAGAGGCAATAATCATTTCAAGTCCAGATATACCTACATATATTCAAGATTTAATTGCGAAACTAGGGATTGATTCAGGTAAATTTAGACATCTTGTGGATGTAATTATTCCAAAACTTGAAGATTTTCCGAAATCATGTTTTGTAGCATTTTTGTCTTTAGGGGACTTAGGGCCTGAACTTGTTACATATGTCGCGACAGATGATAAGATTTCAAGTGGATTAAATGATGGTGTGGCAGCTCAAATTACCACTCTAGTAGGTCAAGGTAATAGCTATCACACAGGTATTTATGGTCCAATTCCAATTCCCACCGCTAATAATATTGTAGCAATGATTTGGAGTAAGATGTTAGGTTCAAATATAAAGGATCATCGAATGGCAGGAACTTCATTAAGTGTTGTCGTTATAGGTTTCTATCGGGAATTACTAACCTATTTGCCGTCACATGATTCAATGAAATCAATTTATAGTTTGATGGATGATATTACACATGTCAATGAAGTTAATAAAGATCTTCTCTTCGAGATTCAAGAAAAATTTCTAGACTCTTTTATGTAATATTAATTTTAATTAAATTAATAATTCTTTTGCCAATTGAATACTATGGTCTATTGCTGTATCATAAGAATCAGTTAAACCAGTCACATCACCAATTGCCCATATGTTTTGTATACTAGTCCGAAATTTTGAATCGACAATGATATATCCTGATTCATTAAGTTTAATTTTAGAATCTTGGAGAAATTTAGTCGAAGGTTTAGGTTTACCCTCAACAAATAATCCTGATATTTGGATTTTTTGAGACCCCTGTTCCGACTCAAATGAAACATTTTCCAAAACATCTGACCCCATTGCAACAATCTCTCTTACATTTGTAAAGGTAAGAATATTGTCCAAAGAGAAATCTAAATGTTCTGATAGCCACATTAAATACACTTTATTTGCGTGTTGTTTCATAAATTCGGCAGCTCTCCTTGTATATTCATGGGAACCAATCACTGCTATATCTTTTCCCCTGTACAATCCCCAATCACATACTGCACAATCAGATATCCCTTTGTGATAAAAATTTGTTTCACCTTCAAAGTCTAATCTTGGCTGTTTTGCACCTGTTGCAATTACAACTTTCTTAGCGAGGAATTTCTGATGTTTTGTTATTACAGCGATTTCGTCATTGGTTTCAATTGATGTACAAAGACTGGTCTTATGTTTTACTCCCACCTCTTTTGCCTTTGCGATCATTTCCTCTATATGATCAAGACCGTTGGTACCTTCTGCAATTGATGAAACATTTTGCAAGGCACCTGCTTTTGCAATTTGAGATTCATACGGGGATCCTAGTAACCAAACTTCTAATCCTTTTTCTTTTAATTTTTGAGCAAGAGTGATGCCGGCAACTCCTGCGCCTATAATTAAATAATCTGTTTGAATATCTGGTGCTGCTGGTCTTTGAAACACTAAAAAAATTTAGAATATTAAATAAAATAAAGTTATGTTTTTCCGAATAAATTTTTCCGATAGAACAGAACTTTTTAGATTTGCTTGTATAATTAATGTTAATATAATGAATTCTCCTCAGAAAATATCTTGAATGATTTGCTAAATCCGAATCATCTGTATGATGAAATTGTCTTATCTGGAAATCAAGTCGATAATTTTTGGGGAGAAGTACCAAATACATTTGAAAATGTAATCAAGTTGGCAAAGAAACGAATTCCTTCGAATCAGAGAACCGAAGGTGCAAAGGATAAGTTACAGATCCTTAAATCATTTTTAAAGAAATTCCATGTGGATATGGGGATTTCATCGGATAAAGTAATTAATAATATTGATAACCTAGATAATGGCTCAATTTTAATGGGTCAGCAACCAATTATTTTTGGAGGTCCAGGGTTTATCGGGAATAAATTTGGATGTTTAATATTTTTAGATAACTTGGCTCATCAGCATGATTTATCATTAAGTCCAGTCTATTTTGTTGGAGATTATGATGGATTGCAAAAAGAATTAACTAGAACATATTATCCAAATCCAACATCACACAATGCAGTAATTATTGAATCTGGTGAATTTTTATCTGAAGAAAGTAATATTGCGGTTCATGCTGCGAAACTTCCTCCTTCAAGTTGGTTATTAGAAGAATTACAAAATTTAGAAAAAAATTTGCGAAGCTTCAAGAAACAGATCAAGGGTCAAACAAAATTTCTTTTTGAAGAACGATGGAATCATATATCAACATTATTAAAAACAAGTTTTCTTCATTCTACGACATTATCTGAATGGGCAACAAAAATATGGGGTATTCTTGCGAATGTCTTAAACGACTTTGGAATAGTCTTCTTACCCACTTCCCATCCTGAGGTAAGAAAATTAGTTGCACCTGAATTTCACCGATTTATCAAAAATAGAGAACTCTATGCATCTACATTTCAAAAAACAATGAAGCAAATGCAAGACATGGGTTATAAGCCATCTTTACCTCATAGACATAATAATTATTCACCGTTCACTCTGGAATGTGAGGGTGATGAGACTCGTGTGACAACTGAAATAAATTTAAGAGATAATGAAATATGGGCTGAAGGGAAATGTCCATGTTGTGATAAAGCCTTCAGTATAAAGGTTACAACAGTTGCTGATCTAGATAAAATAGCAACAAAAATTGGACCCAGAGTTGACACGTCTCAAGCAATATTTCAAGATTTAATGAATATTCAAATTCGAATTTCGGGACCTGGTGAAATTGCATATTATACTCAAGCAGTTCCTGCTCTCAAAGCAATAGGATTTAATGTACCAATATTTGTTAAATATAAACGGGCTTTCTATAATACTGATTTTAATGAAAAACTCGGTTCGATGTTACATTCTAGAAAACAACCAAGTTTACATCAACCAACATTATTTGAAATCCTGAGAAAAAGATTTAATGCGATAAAAGAAGAAAGTTCTGAAGGTGTGATAGAGGCTGAAATAGAAATGAAATTATTTATCAACAATCAATATGATTCACTTCAATCTCATAAACAAAGTATGGATATTCAAAAGTACTTAGGATGGCAATTTGGGAAATTTGATCAATTCAAATTTGGTCAAGAGGTTTCATGGAGTTGGATTGATTTGGCATTGCAAACGGGTCCTAAAGATTACATAAATACATATTGTCGAATGTATCATAAACACTCCTTGGTTGGGAGCTTGTATTACATTAATACTTCGATTTAATTAGCACTTAACTCTACAATCTACTGAATCAAGACATAAAATTGAGTCGTATATATTTTCATATTCTTTTATAATTTTATCAGTCGAGAATTTCTCTTGAATAACCTCACGACCTTTTTTGCCAAGTTTTTGTCTCAATTGCTCATTAGACATTAATTTGGCTAATTGTTCTACAGCATCACTTTTCGAATTGTGATCAAATAATAATCCGCTTTCTCCATGTTTGCATATTTCTGGAATTCCACCTACACTTGACGCCAAAACAGCAGTTTCTGTTGCCATTGCTTCCGCTATTGTTAAACCAAACGATTCTATTCTACTGGTAGAGGCTAGAATTGAAGCTTTAGATAATAACTTGGGTATGTCTTTTCGAGCACCGAGAAAATTAACCCGATCTTTAATTTTTAGTTCCCTAGCAACTCTCTGACACACTGGTGAATCTGGTCCATTTCCTACAAGATTTAATTTCCACTTTGGGAAATCATCTGCCAATTCTGCAAATATTTGTATCATATATGGGACATTTTTTACTGGTCTAAAATTAGATGCATGCATAATACTTAATTCTCTTTCCTCCGACATAGGATAAAATTCATTTGTGTTGATAAAGTTATAAATTGTTTTAACTGAATTCTTTTTGAGATTGAATACCTGTTCAGTCTCCCTGGCAAGGAAATTAGAAACTGAAGTTATTCCGTTCATATCCTGTATGGCGAGTTGCAAGGTTTCATTATAACTGGGATCTTTACCTAAGGTGTGTGTGTCCGATCCATGGGTTGTTACAACATTTCTGATTCCGCTCATTTTCTTTGCTAGATATGAAACAACTGCATGGGGTATTGCATAATGAGAATGCATAATATCGATATGATGATTTCGAACAATTTCTGCAATTTTAGCAGATGCTTGGATTGTATAAGGAGCTCCAATTTCTTTAAATAATGCATAAGATGGTCTTTCTATTAAATGAAAAGTAATATTATCTAGCTTATCAAAATCCTTTAGGAAGAATGGTTTTTTGTAAAAAAGAAAATGAACTTCATGTCCTATATTGGCTAGTTCAATACCTAGTCTAGTTGCAATTAGTCCAGATCCTCCCATTGTAGGAAATCCGGTCATCAATATTTTAATGAATGCTTCTCCTCTGTGTAATTATTAAAATTTGAGATCAACCATTAAAAAATTAATTGTATGGGTCTAATTGCTTTTTCTAATAATTATAAAATATGTGATTTTGTTATTATTCATAAATATTTTAAATTAATATCATTTTATTAAAAAGTTCAAACTGGATTAAGTTAAATTCTAATTTGACCAATTTACGATAGATAATTAATTAATATTGGTTTATATTTCTTATATGTACCTTTTAACTGAGTGATAATTTTGAAACTTGAAGAAATTGCTAGAAAATCCATCGAAATCATAAAGGAACGGGGTGGTGAAGGGGTAACGACCGCTGAATTGGCAAGAAGATTGAATGTGCCTAAACGACGTGTTTATGATGTGAAGGCTATCATGAAAGCAGCTAATCTAATTACTACAACACGAGATCGTGATGGCACAAAAATATTCTGGAATGTAAGTATTGAAAGTAGTTCATCTACAGAAATTAGTAGAATTCGTTCAAATAAAATAAAAATAACTACGACAGGGTTCATTACTAATGTTTCAAATAGAGGGACTGAAGTAATAATTGAAGGTACAAGTCCAAGTATGTCTATTGAACCATTGTAATTTATTTTAATCATATCATTCGAACTTAACTACAGCACAGCCACAACCAATAAATCCGGAATAATCAATTATTTTTCCAGTTAGTTGATCTGAAAATCCAGATAAGATGTATATTGGTTTTAACGATTGCTCAGTTTTAGCAAAATATGAAAGAGGAAACTTAAGTAAAGCTTCAGTGTCTCCACTACTCAACAATTTTAAAAATAATTCATCATCATCTTTCTCAAATGGGAAGGCATTGGTTTCTTCTTGGAAATCCTGAGTTAACTCCGTTGAAGCAATAAATAATACATTATCGTTTTTTTCTTTGACAATTTCTGCGATTTTCTTTCCCCAATCTAGATGCTCTTGTTGAGTTCCCATTGATGTCGAAATTTGAATAATTGGGATTCTTGAATTTGGATCAATAATTCGTAACGGTATAATAGAACCATAATCTAGAATCACATTCATTTCGTCTTCCCTCCCTGCAAGAAATCCCAATTCTTCTCCTCTTTGTTGTAGGTATAATGCAAGTTTCTTATGAGATTTTCTTATGTCTACAATATCTGGTCGTCTAAAACTTTGTAGATTCCCAGTACAAGTATCTGTAATTCTAATTCTAAATGTTTCTGAATTAAAATGAGGACTACAAATTAATATAACATCTGGAGGAAATTTAAGTAAATCATCATGAATATCATTTAAACTGGAGAACAGATCTGGTATTAATGAGCTTATCTTATCACCACCTAACTCAGGTAAAAGAAATGGGATATGAGGTAGTACAAGGGATCTCATCTTGGTTCGTATCGCAACTACATTTTGTATGATTTAAAGGCTATTTATTAGGAATTTTTATTTATCGAATATTTGTTAAATTCATTTATAATCATTATAATCCATTATTTACTGTAAGAATCCCTCCCTTAATTACTGCTTTAATGTTATTTTTATCCTGAATAGAGGATATATCTGAAAACGGATTTGAATTTAATAACAATAAATCAGCATCAAAGCCTATTTTTAATTCACCTGATTTTGGTGCACGGGGGCCGAGTGTTTTAGGACCCATATGAGTTGCAGTACGGAGTGCCTCCAAAGGACTCATTCTTACATCCTCAACATAATATTCTAATTCTCTAGCATTCAGTCCCCAAGGTACAAGGGAGTCCATACCTGAAGAGTATATATCTGTACCGAGTGCTATTTTCACTCCTTTTTGATAAGCCAATTTCATTGTTTCTTTGTGCTTATCAGCAACTACACTTATTTTGTCCATTACTTCCTTTGAAGCTCCGAATTTTTCTCCAAAATCCCGTAACCTTTGTTGAATAAATATTGTAGGAACGAGAATAGCATCTTTATCTATCATCAAATCACAGAGCTCATCATCCAACCAAGTTCCATGCTCGATCGTTTTAACTCCCGCTTTAAGAGCCGCTCTGATACCCGCAGCACCATGAGTGTGCGATGCTATTATTCTATCTTTTGATGTTGCCTCAGTAACTAAAGCTTCAAGTTCTACATCCGAAAATTCTTGATGGTGTGGTGAATCACGCTGGCTCATAACTCCTCCAGATCCCATAATTTTAATTACGTCCGCCCCTTCCCTAAATTGAATTCTCATAGCTTTTACTGCTTCCCATGGTCCATCAACGGGACCTAAAGATCCCCAAGCCTCACCAGCTCTTTTTCTAACGAAATCCAAAGGGTAATTATGACTATCTGCATGTCCCGATGTAATTCCTAATGCAGACCCTGCCGAATATAGGTTTGGTCCCGGTGCTGTTCCATCATTGATAGCATCTCTTAATTTAAGCCCAATACCTCCTAATTCTCTTACACTTGTAAATCCAGCCTCAATACAAGCTTTTGCATCATAAATCGCTCTTGCAGCCATAGAAATTGGAGACGAAAGGTTCCATTCAGCTTCAGATGCTCCTTTGACACCAAAAAAATGAACATGACAATCCCATAAACCTGGTAAGACTGTTTTACATTTATAGGTCAGATCTGCGTTTGGGCTTCCTTCGGCAGTACCAGCATATGTAATTTTTCCATTATCATAAATTACGGCTCCATCTTTAATTGGTTCATTATACCCATCGAATAATAATTCAGCCACGATCTTTGTAGATTTTGACATAAAAATTCGTTTGACGACAAAATTAAAGATTTGTTAAGAGGAATATACCATATTGATCTTTCATTTTAACGCAGATACTTTATCTTCCATTTTTCGTGTTTTGTCTCTACGATCATCAATGGTCAAACGAGTCATGACCCTTTGTATACCCTCATCAAATAAAGCTTCATGACCTTTTTTCACAACTTTGAATATGGTATCAATATCATCAGCTTCAATAATTGTTCCCATAGGATGATGTAGAGTTTTGATCTCACTAAAGCTATCAATCACTTTAACTGCTTTTTTTATATATTTAGAAACACTGGTACTCTCTGGTCCAATTACTGAGTAAGTAAGTTCTGCAATTACTTTCATTTTGGGTGAAATATCATTATCCATAATTTGTAAATAACGTCAAATGTTATAAATTCAGTAATGGTATTATATTCTTAATGATAACCTAATTAATTTTATTTGCAATTATGAATCCAAATTGATTTAATTCTGCGCTCCAGTTTCTAGGAATCCATGTTGTAGTGTCTAGTTGATTAATTATAAGGGGTCCATTCTCTTTCCAGTTTGAACCAAGGTCATCTTTTCTGTAGACTGGAGCTTCTTCTTCATAACCAAGTACTTTTGTGTAGTTCAACGGTTTTGGTTTGTTTTTCGATTCTAATTTTGGAATTATGGGATCATCATGAGGAATGATGAGAGTAGCTCTAATAGCTACTAATTCAATAGGCTCATTTTTTGCAACAAATCCATACTTTTCTTTATGTAAATCCAAAAATCCAGTTTTAATTTCATCTTTATCAGAACTAAATTTAACCGTTAACTCATAAGATTGACCTTTAAACCTCATCGATAAAAATCTCTTAAGAATTCTATCTGTTAAATCAAGACCATCAGTTTGTGCTAAGTCAAGTGCATCATCCTCCAGATTTGTATAATACCTATGAAGCGTGGGAATATCAATTGCGTCCCATGAAGTAACCAATCCTTTTGATGTATCGTAACTATAATCAGCTCCAATTAGACCCATTGCTGCCCAAGCGCCTGGTATTGGCGGAATTACAACTTGAGAAATGTGCATAAGCTCGGCTAATTCACACGCATGAACTGGACCAGCTCCGCCAAAGGCTAATAATTTAAATTTTCGTGGATCTAATCCTCGTTGAGTTGTTACAGATCTCAAAGCTGCAGATATATTTTCATGAAAAATTCTCCGAGATCCAATTATGGCATCAGTTTTAGTAATATTCATACTATCAGCAAGATTTTCCATTGCATCTTCAGCTAGTGATTTCTTCATGATTAGTTCACCTCCTGCCAAGCTTTCTGCCAAAACTCCAAAAGATAAATCTGCATCTGTAACTGTTGGTATCAATCCACCTGCGTCATACGCCACAGGACCTGGAGCGGCACCCGCACTTTCTGGACCAACCTGTAATAATCCCGAAACAACTTGAATTAAACTACCTCCTCCAGCTCCAATTGTTTCTACATCGATTGATGGAGTTGAAATGGGTAATCCTCCAACTTTTAAAGATTGAAAAGATGCGTTTCTACCTTCAACAATAGAGGCAACATCGGTACTAGTCCCACCGATATCTAGAGTTAATAAATTAGGAATATTTAATACTCGAGAAGTAAATTCCGCTGCTTGGATTCCTCCAGCCAAACCTGAAAATAATGTATGAACTGGAAATTCTGCAATAGTTTTCCCTCTTGCTAGACCTTTTGATGATTTCATTACAGCAAATATCTCAGATAATTTTTCCTCTTGAATTTTTGATGCCAAATTTGCCAAGTATTTCTTCATTAATGGTTTTACATATGCATCCATTACTGTGGTACTCATTCTTTCATATTCGCGATATTCAGGGAGAATGACTGAAGAAACAGAAATAATTTGATCGCCTAGACTTTCAGCAATTTTTATTTCATGAATTGGATTTAGAAATGAAAACAAGGTGCAGATGGCTATACTATCATACTCTTTTTCTGACATTTCTTTTATTAATTCCACAATTGTTGACACATCAAGAGGTATTTCTATTGTTCCATCAGCAATAATCCTTTCATCAATTTCAAATCGTAATTCTGCTGGAACCAATGGTGAGGGTCTCGTTGGATATAAAGAATAAATATTCTCCCTATTTTGTCGACCAATTTCTATTATATCTTTGAATCCTTTTGTTGTAATCAAAGCAACTTTTGCACCTTTCCGTTCGATTACTGCGTTAGTAGCAACAGTAGAACCATGCAATACTTCCTTTACAAATCCTAATCTGCGTAATGACGTAAGTACTGCTAATAATGGATTATGGGGAGTTGACGGTACTTTTATTACAATTATCTCATCTTGTGAAATTGCAATTGTATCGGTAAATGTACCTCCAGTATCAATTCCTGCAATAATCCAATTGTTATTTTCCACGGTTCATGGTTATTCTATGATTTTAATATCTCAATCGATTATAACTTAGAAATTTGGGAGAACATTATCATATAATTATTATTTGTGGATGAGATAGTCTCTTTAGCGGAGTAGACGAGTAGTAAAGGTTCTTCGAATCAGGAAAGTCCGGCTACCACAGAGAAAGGGATATTGTGAAAGCAATCAGGTGAGAATCTGGCTCTGGTAATAGAAACGTAAGCTCCTTGGGAGCCTGGAACGAGCTATCATCCCGGTACAAGCAGAATTAAATTCATTCGGTTTACCGATCAGTGTTCTCGCATTGTGAATTTAGGTATGTGCATAGATCAATACTACTATAGAAAAAGCAGGTTTTAATTAACCGTGCATCTTAACAGAAGCTGGCTTATGTTCTACACCGCTTTTTTATTTATTTAATATATCAAAAATAAACAATGAGAACAGATATTTAATTTTAAGAATTATTGACACTCAAACAATTCATAGAAATTTCTAATTGTTAAAATTGAAAAAATATAATAATGAAAAAAATGAATGAACCCTAATTCATTCACTATTAGATTAAGAACTGAAATATTAGTAATAATGATTTATTCGTCTCGTTTTCCTATATTCATGGGTGGTCTGAAGAATACTGGTGTAGCAGCAGCTCCACGTCTAACTTCAACGTCAATGGTTAGAGCTTCACTTATTGCTCTAAAACGGTTCCTAAGTGTAACCGGAGTCGTCATGGCGGCGTCAGCAACCATTTGTTGAGTCCTTCTTTCGCCAGTTCTTAAACAGGCTAGGTATATAGCAGCTGCTGCAATTGACATGGGTGATTTTCCAACATCCAATTTTCCTTCTCGTGCATCTGCAATTATCTTTCTTGCCTGGTTTTCGGTTTCTTGAGTTAATTCTAATTTTGATGATAATCTTGGGATCATATCAAGAGCATTTGATATTTTTGGCTTTATGTTTAATTCCATCATGTATACCCTCATGCATCGCGCAATTATCTTTTTGTCTACACTTGAAGTTTCTTCTAGATCTTTTAAGACGATTGCAAAATTGTGCTTTCTGGCCGCAAGATAGACTGCAGCTGCTATCATGGAATTGATCGATCTGCCTCTTATGAGTTTGGCTTTAAGTGCTCGACGATAAAAGAATGAAGCTGTGCTTTGTGTTTCCTGAGGAAGACTTAACGAAGCAGCTAATCTCTTTAATTCTCTTAATGCAGTCCTTAGATTTCTAATTTCTGATTTTGATGTCCTTGAATTAACCCATCTCAATCTCCTCATTCTTTGACGTGTAATAGAAGAAATTCTACCTCCAAATGCATCACGTGAAGTCGAAGATATATCAGTAGACAAACCATAATCGGCTCTAAGTATTGAAACAGGAGGTCCAGTTGTGGATTTATTTCGAGAATCATCGTTGTTGTAAATTGGGCTACTGGAGGATTCAATGATTCGATCTAAAACAAGTCCACAAGCTGTACACACAACTATTCCATCTCTATATTTTTCTGCGATTTTAGTTGAACCGCAATCAGTACATATTCTATCTTTCATTTTAATCAGCTCTATAATGTAGCAGAACCCGTGGGGGATACGGAAAAACCACAATTAGGGGTGTGGAACTTTCTGCTATATATATATACTCTTTTTTTAGTATATAAGTTTTCTTACCACCATGGTGATATATACCCTCATAGTAGTACTATATTTCACATATTACCACCGTAGTAGTAATATATATTTCTCAGAATGAATTTTTCGTACAGATCAATACGAGATACAAACTTTCTAGAATCTATATGTATGATTCATATAATAGTATTTGTGGTAAGTTGTTACAATAGGTTAATAATATCACCCTATTAAGAGTATAATTGTTCAATTCTCAAAAAACAAATGAATTGAGTTTTTGTCAAATTCAATCAACTAGTGAAAATAGTTGACATGATGTTAATGAATGAATAAAATACTACCCACTTTTCGATTAGGTTAACGTTTATTAGTGCTATAAATTAATATTCGAAAATGAACAAATCGATTATTTCACTAATCGTTCTATTTTATATCCTAGTAAGCACTCAGTCAATAGGTGCTACAGACTACACAAAAATTGGGGTGTCCAATGGTGACGGATTCACATTCTTTTTGGATGAATATACTTTAACTGACAACGATATAACAACTCACGAAATGTTTCTTGGCACCGATGAGCGTACAGAAACAGAACTGTATGTTTCAGAAGGAGAAGAATTTCGAATGGTTGTTGGGGATGAAACTCCTGTAATTAATGAAGAGGAAGGTGAAGCAACTTTTCTTGTCATATTTGAAACACCTTCAAATACAGGTCAAGTACATGAATCATTGGATGGATCGTTTATTAGTTCTACTGATTGGGCTGGAGTGAGAGAAGAAATTGATTCAATTTTCACCGAAATTTTATCAGCGGGTGAAAATGATTTTACTATTATTGATACATCATCTGAGTTTGGAATGAATGTAAATTTCACAACTTTTGAATCAGAAGATTATGGTAATTTTAGTACTTCATTTCTTGGAGAAGTCCGTTTCGACAAAAGTACTGGTGTCATGAAACGCTTTGATTTAACAACTGCTAACACAATTGAATTTTTAGACGATATAGAAATGCATTTTGAACACATAAAAATGCATTTCATCGGTGATGGAGCTAGTGATGGTCTATCTTTACCTGGTTTCGAATTGTATATTGGATTCTTTAGTTTATTCACTTATATTCTGCTTACAAAGAAAAAACAATCTTAGATCATTTCTATCCCAATAATTGATTGTACTAATGAATATAATATATCTGATAATCTTGTCAAATATTTTCAAATATGATAAATTCCAATTCATTTTGCAGTTATTTTAATATTCCACAGATGATTAGATATCAAGGATAATCGAATAATGAAATCAATCCCCGAAAAAGAAAGTGATGAGAAACCATCTGAAAATGCTACTAAGGATGTTATTGATAACGAATCGGTACAATCTTCTTATGAAATACCACCCTTAGCAAGTGAAACAGATAAAAATCTTTTTTCAAATATTAAAAAAGTAGTTTTAGAGTATATAACTCGAAGTAGTCATGGTTATAAAACCGAAAAGGGTGAATTCAGAGCCTCATCAATTGGTTACTGTAGCAGGAAAATTCTACTAAATAAAAACACAGATAAAATTTTGTCTCAAGACGACATAAAACTTCTTCCCGAATGGAAACAAAGACAATTAGAATCTCCTGCTGATGTTGAGATAGAAACTGGTGCGCATATTTCTGGACAAGCAATTCATGAAATAGTTCAAACTGCTCTCGAAAAAGATGTTGTCGGAATGGAAGAGGAGGTTTCTTTTGAGGGTCCTAATTTTAAACTGATTGGGCATTATGATCTTTTAATGACTGATGAGGAAGGAAATAAAATTGTCATTGATATCAAATCTACTGGGACATACAGACACTTCTTGCCGAATCAGGCTCATTTAACTCAATTGATGGCATACCAAGGTATGCTTGAT
>MDVR01000081.1 GCA_001940725.1 Candidatus Heimdallarchaeota archaeon LC_2
TTGGTATTCTTCATCATAAACATCAGATATGCGTTTGAAGAATAGAAGTGGGAATATATATTGTTTGTAATCTCCAGCATCAATTCTTCCTCTCAAATAATTGGCTGAATCCCATAGATGTTTTTCTAATTCCTTTTGTGTTATTCTCACATCAATCCCTCCTCTTTTAAAATCCGTTTTAATTTTTCATCAGCATCATAACTGGCATCCAACCCTTCTTTAAATTGATCAAATATTTCTGAAAATGGAATATTTTCACTTTCATCAACTGGAAAAACATATTTTGAAATATTGAGAACATAGTCATTTTCCATTACCTCATCTAGTGGTGCAATTTTAACAAAACCCTCAATATCCTCATATTTTTTGTATAATTCAAAAATAGCATATATATTTTCATCATTTAGACTATTTTGTGCTCTTCCTTTCTTGAAAATTGATGAGGCATCAATAATCTGTATTTTTTCTTGTTTATCCATAGGTTTCTTTTTGTTAAGAAGTATAATTGCTCCAGGAATCCCAGTTCCATAGAACAAATTTGGTGCAAGACCAATAATGCACTCAATCAAGTCCTCCTCAACCATTTTTTCTCTAATTTTGCCCTCTGTACCTGCTCTGAATAATACTCCATGAGGAACAATAACAGCAACTTTGCCTTTTGTTTGATTGACTGACGTGATCATATGTTGCACCCATGCAAAATCAGCATAGCTTTTGGGTGGTGTACCGAATATATTCCTTCCAAATCTATCTTTCTTCCATTCATCGTGACCCCAATTTTTCAGTGAGAAAGGTGGATTTGCAATCACATTATCAAAAGTCTGTAAAACATCACCACTATAGAACCCAGGATTTCTCAAAGTATCCGCATTGATAATAGTAAAATCCTCCAATCCATGAAGAATTAGGTTCATCCTTGCAATTGCTGCAGTTGTAAGATTCATTTCTTGCCCATATAATTTCAAGGTTCTTATATCACCATCTACCTCCTTCACATGATTCACAGCTTCTAATAACATACCCCCTGTTCCACATGCAGGATCATAAACACTCTCTCCTTCTTTAGGAGCAAGTATTTTTACCATTAATTTAATCATCTCTCGTGGTGTATAAAACTCCCCAGCTTTCTTTTTTGAGAGATCTGCAAATTTCTTAATTAGAAATTCATATGCTCTTCCTGCTACATCTGCTACTACATTTGCATTTGATAATTTATATTGAGAGAAATGTTCCAATAGATCCAAAATTAACCGATCCTTGAATCTCTCCTTATTTGTCCACTGAGCATCCCCAAATATCCCGTACAGAGTATCAGGATTTGCTTTCTCAATTGCTCTCAACGAATTTTGAAGAGAAAGGCCGACATCTTTGGTTACCTCCCTAACTCTATTCC
Source organism: Candidatus Heimdallarchaeota archaeon LC_2 (assembly GCA_001940725.1). The sequence continues at coordinate 1,394 of MDVR01000081.1, forward strand.
AGTGAGCACCTTCAGGAATAGTAAACTGATGATGTTCAGGTAATTTTGAATATTCTTGATCACCATCTGATTCTAATAATGCTTTTTCAGTTTCTTCATCATAGACATCACAAATCCGTTTATAAAATAATAATGGGAAGATATAGGTTTTAAAGTCTGAATGATCGACTGGTCCCCTTAAAATATTAGCTGCTTTGAATAAATAACTTTCAAGTTGTGATTGAGTTATCTGCACTAATTTGTCTTTGTATTATGAAATTAAATAAATTCTGCTTAACATTATGGAAATTTCTATTTAATGCATGAAATATCACATTAATATATTAATAATCGATAATAAATAATTACCCTACTGTGAAAATAAATTCATAGTAAAGAGGGAAATAAATGTCTGTGTTTAATGAACATAATACTGTCAGGGATTATATCCGTGATTTTCTTAACAAAAATTCTGATTGGACATACATAAAAAATTCAGAATTGAATTATTCAAGCAATGGTATCTTACTAGAAGAAGATCTAGTAAATGCACTCATCAGATTGAATCCATCAATAAAGGAAAAACCTGATCGTGCCGATGAGGTTATTTACAAACTAAGAGCAATTTTCCTCTCAGTTCACTCAGAGGGATTGGTCAAAGCCAATGAAACATTTACAAGATGGTTAAAATCAGAATATTCTATGCCTTTTGGAAAAAATAATCAACATGTAACAATTCATCTAATTGACTATGTAAACCCACATAATAATGATTTTATCACGACTACTGAATATACCTACAAATCTTCCAGATTTGATAATGTTTTGTTTGTGAATGGGATTCCAATGATAGTGGGCGAAACCAAAACTGCGACAAGACCTGCTATTACCTGGGTGGATGCAGCTTCTGATATTTTTGATTATTATGAAAAGGAACATCCAGAGTTTTTTGTACCTAATCTTTTTTCTTTTGCCACAGAAGGAAGGGAGTTCAGATATGCATCAATCAGAACGCCACTGCAGTTGTGGGCACCATGGCAGGCTGATAAAAATAATCTGGTCAGCCTACAAAATGTCGAGAAATCACTACTCGAAATGACAAGTCCTAAAACATTGGTAGATATTCTCCTACACTTCCAGCTCTATGCAACAGATAAATGGAATCGAAAAATAAAAATTACTTGTAGACATCAGCAGTATGAAGGTGCAAACTTAATTGTGGATAGAGTATTGGAAGGAATTACCAAGAAAGGCTTAATCTGGCATTTTCAGGGTTCAGGTAAATCATTCCTCATGGTATTCGCAGCCCAAAAATTAAGACAGCATCCTATTCTGAAAAGTCCTACAGTTATCATAGTATTAGATAGAATTGATTTGGATACACAGATAACTGCAACATTCAATGCTGCGGATATACCCAATCTTCAACCTGCAAAAGATCGTAAACAACTAATGCAATTATTAAAACAAGATATTAGAAAAATTATAATCACAACCATTTACAAATTTGCGGAAGCAGATGATGTACTGAATGAAAGGGAAAATATTATAGTAATGGTAGATGAGGCTCACAGAACACAAGAAGGGGATTTAGGCATTGCGATGAAAAAATCATTACCAAACGCCTTCTTTTTCGGATTAACTGGTACTCCTATTAATAAATTAAAAAAGAACACTTTTGTAACATTTGGATCTGAAGTAGATGAAAATGGATATCTCAGCAGATATAGTTTTGAAGATTCCATAAGAGATAACGCAACACTTCCTCTACATTTTGAACCTCGACTTGTTGAGATGCATGTAAATGAAGAGGGAATAAATAAAGAAGTCTCACAATTAACCGATGGTATGCAAGAATCGGATCTTGCGATTTTATCAAAAAAGGCTGGAACACTTGCAAATTTTGTAAGATCAAAAGAAAGAATTGAAAATGTTACACAAGATATTGTCTCTCATTTCAAATCAAAGGTTGAACCCAATGGATTCAAAGCAATGGTGGTATGCTATGATCGTCAAAGCTGTGTAGAATACAAAGAAGCATTTGATAAGATTATTCCTTGGGATACAACGCATATCGTCATGTCTCACAGCCCCAAAAAAGATCCTAAAGAGTGGAAGAAAAAATATAATCTAAGCAAAGACATGGAAGAGAAACTACTGGATAGATTCAGAGACCCCGATGACCCATTCAAAATACTGATTGTGACTTCCAAACTACTAACTGGGTTTGATGCCCCAATTTTACAGACAATGTATGTAGATAAGGTACTCAAAGATCATACCCTTCTCCAAGCTATCTGCAGGGCTAATCGACCATACCCAAAAAAAATACATGGTCTAATTGTAGATTATATTGGAATTTTTGATAATGTGGCTCAAACATTAACCTTTGACGCAGAAAATATTAGACAATCAATTAAAAATATTCGTGAACTACAAAATAGACTACCTGGAGCAATCGTAAAGTGTTTGAGCTATTTTGAAGGATTAGATAGAACGATTGAGGGATATGAAGGGTTGATAGGAGCACAAGAAATGCTTCCAAGCAATGTAGTCAGAGATTCATTCGGTGCGGATTTCTCCTACTTGACTAAATTGTGGGAGGCTATATCTCCAGATCCCATACTTTATGATTATATTTCAGATTACAAGTGGTTATCTGGTGTATATGAATCAATTCAACCTGTTACAGGTCATGGAAAACTGATTTGGCATGCATTGGGTGCAAAAACTCTTGAAATTATTGATAGAAATATTGAATTTGAAAAAATACGAGATGATTTGGAAACAGTAGTTATTGATGAAGAGGTGATATCTGATCTGGAAAAACAACCTGATAAAAATTCAAAGGTTGTAGAATTAAAAATAAGTAGAAGACTTAGAAAACATAAGAATGATCCGAAATTCATAGAATTAGGTGAGAGATTGGAGCAGGTAAAAGAACGCTATGAGAAGGGATTTTTGAACAGTGTGGAATATTTGAAAGCTCTCCTTAGTTTAGCGAAACAGGTATTGGAGGCAGAGCGAGTTGTAGATCCAATCGATGATCGGAAACAGGCAAAGACTGCCCTAACAGATTTATTTAACGAGACCAAAACTGAGAAAACTCCAAAGATGGTTGAGAGAATAGTTAATGATATCGACGAAGTTGTGAGAACAGTGAGGTTTGAAGGTTGGCAATGGACCAAAGCAGGTGAAAGAGAGGTCAAACAGGCTCTTAGAAGAACTTTGCTGAAATATAAACTACACAAAAATCAGGAACTATTTGAAAAAGCCTATGCATATATTAGAGAATATTATTGAAAAATAATTTGTAGCTCTGTGAAATTAAAATTCAGAACTTATTATAAGAATTTAAACAAATAATTGTGTGGATTCAGAATCATTCGAAATTAGTTCAACAATCAAAGAAATTATATCTAATTCTTTACCTTTGAATTCTTGCTATATTGATATATTGACTAAAATAAACCAAGAATATGAATCTGGGAATAAGAAGATTATTCCTTATATTAGTACCTTTCTTGGTATATCAGAAGAATTTTTAAAAAAAAATAATTCTCATAAATTGAGAGATCAAAAGAAATTCATATTCTCTGAAATATATAATTCTTTCAAATCTCAATCAATTCCAATTATGATTGATAAACTAGTAATTGATATTGATGAAATTGTTATATACATTTTGAATGATGATTGGGTATGGAGTAAAAAGTCTGAGAATATAGTGAAACAGGTATTAGGGGAGATCTTCACCAAATATAAACTTCAAAATGAAGTAGAATTGTTCAATAGGGCTTTTGATTATATTAGGGAATATAATTAAATTTATTTTTCAAGGATTTAAACCTTAATCCCAAAATTTCTCATTTTAATGGCGGGAAAGGTTGTTGAACAAATATATCTATAATTCCCAATTAATAGAAAATTTTTCAATAAATATCCCAAATTAGTGAACAGTGAAAAAATTACAAAGCAATGTATTAACTAAAATATATAGAGGGAATACCATCCCTTTCAATTGAAGAAAAGAGAGGTGAAAAAATATTATGATATTAAATAAAATAGAAGTTCTAAAGTATACTTTAGATCAAGAGGGTTCATTTGTGATACACTTACTAGATGATAATGGTAAATTAACTTGCATGAATGAACAAGATGCATTTTACATCGCAGAAATAAGAATTACATGTAAACAATGTATAAAAGTTGCTGGGGGTAAAAAGGATCCAGTTTTATATTCTTATACACTTAAGAATCTAGTTCAATAGTAATGGTTTGCGGGTGGGCAGAATATTACTACTTCCTTAGATAATCATTCACTATTTTGCGATAAGTCGGGTTATTAAAGAAAATGATCCGATTTACACCTAGCTCATTTGAAATTGATTTCTGATTTATTTCTACACCTGATTCTTCTAACTTAATCATTACTTCACTTATCAAATTTATTTGATGTGATATCCTTTTATCATTTTTAGAATTTTTAAAATACCTATACCTCAATGTATTTGCATTAGTAATAATTATTCGAAATTCTTCATAATTATTAATTATCGATCTTGATATACCTAAATTATTACACACTAATTGGATTGTGACTATGGATTGATACTCTCTCAATCTTCTCACTTCACTTTCAAGCATTGCAATTAAACTCACTCTGTGTGTTTTTATTATATGATCTGTCATCCTTTTCTTAGTAGTGAACGGGGATTCACAAAACATACATAAACTATTCGAGATCCTATGGACCTTCTTATGTCTCTTTAATTGATCTTTTCTATGCATAGTTTCTCCACATGTTTTACAAATTATTGTTGGAAGGTCATGAAAAATCATATGGCGAGTTAATTTACTGTATGAAGAACTTTTTTCATCACATTTAAGGCAACGAATTGGTTTTTCCCAAGTAATAGTTTTATTTTTCCATAAATCCCAAACTAGTTTTAGTAAGATATGATTTTCCTCAATTTCTGTATAAAATTTTGAATTGAAACCATATAATTCTAACAATGATTCTCGATATCCAATATCTGCGTTCTTCATATTTGAAAATGCATTCCAGAAATAACCAAGAAACTGTGGTGCTGTATAATATTCAATGGGTGAAATTTTATTCATAAAAACCTCATGTAACATTTTAGTAACACTAGTATCAGCTTCAATGATTTTAGCATTCTTCCATTCACTTTTGCATACTCTACATTTATCAATCTCCGTGGTGTTATTGAAATAATATACTGGTTTATTGCAATTTCTACATTTATTATGAAGGAAGATATTGTGTTTATGACAGGCAGTATAGTATCCCAATTTCCAATAAATTCTGAAATACATCTTTTCCTCTAAACATAGGGGACAGTACCTGTTTCCATTCTTTTTTGATCTTCTACTAGAGAGTAAAAATCGTTCAGAATAGTAATTAGCATCACTCAATCCTTTTCTCAGATTTTTTCTCACACCTTTGGTAGTTGGAAAATTATCATCAAAAGAGATCAGTGTGTGGTCAATCATTTCTTTTTTTTCAATACCAGTTTTACTCACAAGAAAATTAAGCAATTTATTTGTGGGATTATTATCAATGACATCCACATTAACAAGACGCAAATTAGGTTCATTAATTATAACGGGAATACTATTTAGGTGGTTCTGAGCAATTCGTTTGATCCATGAAGTCAAGGTCTCATGTTCATACAATTTTGGATGTATTGACCATTTAATTACAGAAATTCCTCCTGATATTTAGTAAGATAATTGATATTTATACAATCTGCATTTTCTCTCAATGCCATCGCTGAAACTGCCTTGAGCAATCTAGATACTCTTCTAAGATTGATTGTACCATTAATCTTCTTATCAATACACAATGCAAAAATTTCCCTTGAAATCTTGGTAGAGGAGAGATTAGATGGTTTAGGAAAAGGGAGATACTTTTCATAACCTGCAAGGAACTTTCTGAGCTCTATATCATTTTTCCACCCTTTCAATTCTGAGAATGATTTGGTAGGACATCTATCAGCAAGTTGTTCATCAAGAAGAAAAACCTCTTTTGCTTTTTCAGTCCCCACGGGGACTAGTGGAACACCACTGAGTAATACAACTCTTTTAAGTGAATTAAGGGTGGTCTCAATTCTTCTACTTAATGCATGCTGAATTTCATCAACGAACAATATTCTCACACCTGTCTGTTTTAATAGATTAACACATGCTTTTTCTAATTGTATCACTGAATATGATTTCATTCTTTCAACGGATACCGGATAATGGAAAGGTTTCGCTTGTAATATGCTTACGTACATTCCTTTTAATCCAAGGTCTGCGTCAGGTAATACACAATGTGCAACTATATGTTGTTCTGCATCACCTAAATTTAATTCTGAATTATGATCATCTTGAAATTTTTTAACAATTGTAGTTTTTCCCATCCCAGATGCACCAATGATCGATATACTATCCAAATCAGTGTTTGGTTCTTGAGGTTGGCTGATAACCCATTCTAAATACCGTAGTGTTTTCTCAGCTTTTCCATATGAGATGAAGTGATCCTTTCTACACCAAGCAAGTTTCGTTTTCTTAGATTTTTTCATTATATTTTGTGTTTCTTCATTTAGATGATTATGTTTCATTTCAACTGCCATTAATCTTCCTCCTCAAAATTCCAAGACCCCATATAGTTCTTTTTAATTTTCACTCCATCACTTTCATAGGGAATTATCTCCATGTCATCATCAAAATATTCTAAGTTATCTTCAACAAGAATTTCCTGGCTATCACGTTTCTCTTCCTTTTGCTGTTCTACTCTTCTTTTCCTACGAGTTGTTAGTTGTCTCTGAGATTTTTTCTTCTTCACAGCTATCTCCTCCATATCCTGCTGAACAGATATCAATTGTAATTTTTGTTTGGTTTTAACCTGTTGATATCCAAGTGTAGTTATCTCTTTGTTCACTGATTTCCATTCCCAGAGTGATAATGGTTTATCTTGGAATAATCTCAATAAGAACGGCTCATTTGAGCGAATAGTATAGTATTTCTGAACTTCTGGATCATAGAAATATATTTTCCGTAAATCTCTTGGATCATAACGAATGATGAATTTTCTTGATTTATGCGGATCTGTTGGTTCTTTAGATCTTATCCACCTTCTCAATTTTTCAGAATTATAATATATCCCATATAACGATATCCCCTCTCTTTGAATAGTTCTTTTCTCAGATGGTAATATATCAAATTTGAACATATCCATATTTTTAGGTAAATTCCTTCCGTGTGAGATAAGTGGGTTTTTTGATGTAAAACTTTCTTTCCATTTGGCTATTGGAGTGGTTTTGATACCTTGATGAAAGTCCATATGATAGTAAACTAATTCTGAAATGATGATTGCTTCCAATTCATTAAATGTGAAACTTGCTTTTTTCTCAGAATTGTAATCTCCCCGTTCTTTAATATTTGAAAACGTAGATCCTTTTATTGAATGCAATCTCTTGTTTAAAGTACCTAGAAATCGTTCAACATGTGCTCCAAATCTTGAACCACCTACTGGACGATATTGTAATTTGATATTATATGCTCTTCCAAAATTGATAATATCCTTACTCCTGAAATCAGATCCATTATCCATATGTAATGTGGCAGGTAATCCATAGACATCTTTCCACTCACAATTCTCAATTATTCTTAGATATTTTTCATCCACTTCAGAAAACACCTCTCTGACTTTCTTTAATGTACTTGATTTATTCTGAACGCAATTCATTAATGTCATGGCAATGGATAATCTACTTGGACTATCAAATGTGAGTGCATAACCGAGCACTACACGTGAATGAATATCTATTGCAACTGTGATATAAGGTTTTTCAGTCACTAATCGTTCTTGTTCATCAACAACCAGTACATCAATAGGTGTGTGGTCAATCTGTACAGTTTGTAAACTCCAGTTATCATGGGGAAAGGATTCAAATGCCTGAGTAAATAATTGATTTTTTCTTCTTGTTCCAAGTCTTTTCTTTACTACTTCCTTTTCTTCAAGTAAATTTAATCTCCTCCTAAAAGTTTGATAACTGGGTGTTTCATTCAATTTATTTAGGGTTAATGCTTTGCTCTGCATGATCTCATATGCTCGTTTAATTGTTGGCTTTTCAAGTTTCAAATAAGATTCCACACCATGTTTTAGCAGCTCTTCATTAAATTTAGCTTTCTTCAGACCACTCTGACTATTGGATGATATTAATGCTCTGAAATCTTTTTCTTCATTGTATCTTTTCAACCATCTCCAGATAGTTGCTCTTCCCACATTATTCTGCGATGCCACCTGTACCACTTTTTTCTCTGTTGCATTATTTATGAGTGGTTTAATGATTTCAAGTCTTTTTTCAGCAGTTTCTAATTGCTTTTTACTATATGAATGCAGATCTACGAGTGATACACTTTCAATAGTAGTTGGTTTTTCTGATAACCAATTTGGTCTTTTTAACCATGTTTCCAAACTCTCTACTTTGTTTTCATCAGTTCTAAGATAAATTTTAGAAGAGGTTGTGATTAATTCTTCATAATCAAATCTAAATTCATTGAAATAAATCATAAAGAAAATACTTTCAAGTATTTCTTCATTATTAATTGCTAATTCATCAGTCCAGCCTTTAAAATGTCGTTCAAGTTGTTTTATCGTAAGACCTGGATTTGCCAGTAATGCTGCAATAATATGAGGTTTGATTGTATTATGAGTATAATGA
>MDVR01000082.1 GCA_001940725.1 Candidatus Heimdallarchaeota archaeon LC_2
GGATAGTCTTCTGTGAAAAGTATGGACTGACCGAATATCTTCGCCTGAAGGACGTCCAGTACCATTTTCCGGTTCTCTGTATCAACCAGCAAAGGCTCACTGCCAAGGTAGAGAATGCTTTGTTGCTTTACTTTCCCCTCAATCCTGGAGGCTTGGGCCAGTTGGTATTGGAAAAATATCTTTCCGCTTTTTGAGTTTTTCTTCTTTACTTGCCTAATGAACATGGATGCAAGATAAGCAGAAATATCGTGCTGCGCAAGCATCATACATCACTACAATCGACTCAGGCGCTCTACAGCCCAATAAAACCGTTCAAAATACCTTGAAAAAGGTGAAATTTTCTTGATTTTTGAAGGTTTCGTACCAAGTTGGGTTAAGGAGATTCAATCTCGATCTTCGCCTAAAAAGTAATTTATATGTGCAACTAAATAAAATGTAAATGGAATGATTACGAGACAAAAATTTCATTGATTATTTGATTAAAAGCCCTAATTTTAAGTATCATATCTCATTTTTCTGCAGTATAAAAATCTCAACAGCAATTAATTGTCATGAATAAATTGGTAGCATTTGTCTTCCAAATTCTTGCTGTGTTTTTATTATTCTACCAGTGTGAAAAAAAAGTCCAGATACTTCCGGATCTTCCAATTATTATTGTCGACAATGCATTTTTACTGGAGCTCCTAGATTTAGGAGTAGATACTGATGGAGATAGTCTTATCAACTATGCAGAGGCGGAAGTTGTTAATAATCTGGATCTTAGTGGACAATGGCGTGATAGTGGTGAAGTACGGGTTGATAGTTGGTGGATTGAAAATATGACAGGGATAGAGGCATTTGTTAATCTGGATACTCTAAAATGCGCTTGGAACGATTTAAGGGAACTGATTCCAAAAGATTTCTAAGTTTATCCCTAGCTAATCGAATATATGGATGGGTGTCTTACAGTCGGGTCCAATTAATGAATATATTTATATCTTAGAGAAATCTCCCGTCTATCTATTAGCATTGTCATACCATGTGCAGGTTGAATGGATCTGAATATTTAATAAAATTCTTTTATAAACAAGGAATAGATACAGTTTTCACTGTTCCTGGATCATCTTAGACCAGGGTTAGGGTAGAAACACATAATAATGATTAGAAGGATAAAAAAAATATTTGAATCTGAAGAGAAAAAAACACTTCTATCGAATTTCATTTCACTAAGTTTCCTCAGGGGAGTTACATACCTGCTTCCTCTCATAACACTACCATATCTTGTTAGGATTTTGGGACCTGAAAAATACGGCCTTATTGCATTTATTCTTGCCTTTGCACAGTATTTCAAATATTTGACAGCATACGGATTTGACTTGTCAGCGACAAAGGAGATTTCAATTAATAGAAATGATAGGGAAAAGATTTCCGAAATTTACTCTTCTGTTTTAACTGTTAAGCTATTACTAACAATAATCAGTTTTATCATATATGCAATTGTAGTTTTCAGCTTCAATAGATTCAGACAGGAATGGATTATTTGTTTTCTCACATATGGAATTGTACTTGGCGATGCGATCTTTCCGGTATGGTTGTTTTTAGGCCTGGAAAGGATGAAATATATTACTGGACTTAATATTGTTTCGAAGATAGTTTTTACAGTTGCAATCTTTGTATTTATACGTGAAGATTCAGATTATTATTTGGTACCGTTGTTTAATTCCTTGGGATTTATTATAGCTGGGGTACTTTCACTCTGGCTCACGAAAAGGGATTTCGATATAGAATATAAAATTCCATCAATATTATCCATTAAAGCCTGTCTAATTGATGGCTGGCATATATTTCTTGCCAAGGCTTTTGGTGGCTTATATCTCAGTTCAATTACCTTTATACTGGGTCTGTTAACAAATAATACTATTGTGGGTTATTATTCAGCAGCCGAAAGAATAATCACTGCAGTTAGGGGATTTATAGGACCGGTCTCTCAGACAGTTTATCCCCATATTAGTAAAGTAGTTAACTTATCAAAAGAGAAAGGAGTTCAATTTATTCGTAAAGTTTTGCTACTGGTAGGAATTCTCACTTTTATTCTATCTGTTGTTCTTTTGGTATTCTCGAAACAAATAGTTAATGTAATTCTCGGACCAGAATATTATAATTCAATTATCGTTATCCAAATATTATCTTTTCTTCCTTTTATTACTGGATTAAGCAACATTTTTGGGATTCAGGCAATGTTGAACTTTGATTTGGAAAGGCAGTATTCAAGAATCGTAATATTGACTGCAATAATAAGTATCCTAATGACGATAATACTATCCTCTCCGATGAAGCAGGCGGGAGCGGCTTTGACAGTATTGATTGCAGAATCATTTATTCTTGTGGCAACCTTTCTAAGTTTGCAAACAAATGGAATTATGTTATTAGGTGCACGAAAACGAAATTCTATTGAGATGAGGGATTCGAACAAAACCTCTGAAAGAGATATTGAAAATTAACATTTATCATTTAATAATTCTAGACTTGTGTCTGTAAAAGTAAGAGTTCTTTTTGTCCTGTATTTGTTAATATTATTGTGTCTCCCCAGACCCAATTTTTTAGGACCAGCTTATTACAGGCTTGTCGATCTGATATTGGTTCTATTTCCAATAATAATTTTTTCGGTATTAATTACGGCTAATCGTAGTTTATCTATCGGTTTTACACAAGCAAGTAGAAATCTGATCTTTCTGCTGTTATTATATTTTGCCTGGCAGATTATTGTAATCACAGTAATCTCAATTTTCAACAGAACTGTATTAGCAGACTTTATTCAATTGTATAAACCTCTGTTATACATTACTGCCACACTGCTGGGTATGATCTCTGTAAAATACATGAATAGTGACTACTTAATCAGGATTCTGACATTCATTCATATTATTAATATTATAGTATGTATTTTCCAAATGGCCGAGGTAGATATATTTTATTATTTGTTTACAGCACGACCAAAGGAGATAGTGGACATTCATTATCTCCGGGAGGGAAGTCAAAGCAGAGTAATAGGAACAATAACTAATCCTAATATGTTTGGCATATATCAAGCAACAATGGGATTGTTCTATTTACGACTGTTAATTCTCAGCCGAAAAATGAAGTATCTGGTTTTATTTATAACAACAATAGTTTTACTTTTATTTTCCCAATCCAGAACTGCATTTCTTATTTTTGGTATGCTTCTCGTGGTAGGCTTGCTATCTGAATTACGAAGGTTCAAAATAAATTTAAAAGTAATCCTTGGTATAATAATAATTGGATTATTGTCAACATTTTTAGCCTTCAAAACTGATTTTCTTCACTATTTGGCTTCAGGGCTGATAAAAATTGCCGAAGGGGATGCATTAGTACAACATAGCCTCATGTTGAGACTGGATCACTGGGGCATGGTAATAGATGAAATTAAGAACAATATATTGGTAGGCCACGGTCCGGGATTCGGGAATTTAAATATTGAATACATTGACAATAACTATTTGTTCATCTTGTATCGCTTTGGGATTGTTGGACTTTTTCTATATTTATTTATTGTTTATTACATTATTAGGAAGACCAGGAATTCGAATCTTTTAATAAAATATTTTGTTTTATATTTTTGGATCGTCTTACTAATTTCCAGTGTTTTAATGGAATCACTTGAAAGTATGAAGTTAACCCCGCTAGTGTTTTTTACATCGGGATTTTTAGTGCAGACAAAAACCTCAGATGGAGTCACAAATGCAGAATAAAATAGATATTATAATTTCAACATTTGGCATTAGAATCAGGAATGTCGGACCAATAATTAAGAAAGAGAATCCTGCCATTCATTATATCATTATTCATCAGATTGAAAATGAAAATCAGATTTGGAGTGATCACCGAATAATTGAGAGGGATGATGTTACCTATTTCTCCATCAAGGAAAAAGGACTGACAAGGAGCAGAAACAAAGGAATAAAGTTAAGTCAGAACCAATATATATTGTTTTTTGATGATGATATCCAGTTTCGATTGGAAGGAATATTTGAGATTCTGAATCATCTTAAATCAGATTCATCAATTGATATTTTAACCTTTCAAACTACATTACCTGAAGGTGGATTGCGAAAAAAATACAAGGAAGATGCGTTTCGCCATAACCGGAAATCCATAACCAACGTATCTTCAATAGAGATATGTGGTCGAACAAGTTCAGTAAAGAATTTGGACTTGTCTTTTGATGAAAAATTTGGTTTGGGAGCTGAATACCCTATAAGCGAAGAATTCATATTTCTCTATGATTGTATACGGAATAATTGTAATGTTAAATATGCTCCAATTCCTGTTACAATACATCCCTTGGAAAGTTCCGGCAGGATCTATTCCAAAGAGATGATTAGGGCAAAAGGAGCCTTGTTTGCCAGGTTATTTAAGACTCCTGGTATTTTTGGAATAATGTACTATGGGATCAAACACTATTCGGAATACAAAAATGAATACTCATTGCTGAGTTTTATAAAGATTTCATTTCAAGGTTTCTATAGATTTCGATCCACTGATAAACCTTTATAAAATTGAAAAAAATTCTATATATACATCAATATTTCAGAACTCCTAAAGAACCGGGAGGAACTCGATCATATTGGTTTAGCAAGGCGTTGATTGAAAGCGGATATGAGGTGACAATTTTGACCAGTAGATCTTCGGGACTGCAGAATAAACTTATCAAAAAGGAAAGAATTGATGGTATAAATGTGATTTACATTAAGAACAGGTATAACAATGAAATGGGAGTACTTTCCAGGGCATTATCATTCCTGAAATTCATGCTTGCTTCTTCCCTGGTTGCCATGCGAGAAAAGGGGATAGATATAATATTTGCTACATCTACTCCTCTTACAGTTGGTTTTCCTGCCCTCTTGGTTAAATGGTTGAAAGGGAAGCCATTTATCTTTGAGGTTAGGGATTTATGGCCTGAAGTCCCGATACAAATGGGAGCCATCAATAATAGGGTCCTGAAGAAATTTGCATATTGGTTTGAAAAATTAATTTATAAAAATTCGGTCCATATTGTGTCCCTGTCCCCTGGTATGTTAGAGGGAGTTTTGAGAAGAGGGATCTTATTGGATAAGGTATCTATGGTACCCAACATGGCGAAGATTGACAAATTCTATAAAAGGGAAAAAAATATTGGCATTGCTGATAAATTTGGAATAGACCTAAGTAATTTTAATGCTATTCACTTTGGTGCTATGGGACAGGCAAATGGGTTGGATTATATCATTGAAGCAGCTACAATATTGTTAGAACAAAAACAGGAAGGGATAGGAATTGTATTCATTGGAGAAGGCATGAGAAAAAAAGAATTGATGGATAAGTGTTCAAATGAGAGTATCATGAATGTAATATTCCTGGATGAGCAACCAATGGATATATTGTCAGAGATTGTGAATATTTGTGATTGTTCACTGGTAACTTTTTCTGATATCCCCATTTTAAGAACGAATTCTCCAAATAAACTTTTCGATTCACTTTCTGCGGAAAAACCCGTTATTGTAAATTCAGCCGGCTGGACTAAAGATATGGTTGAACAGAATAATTGTGGTTGCTATGTTGATATAAATAATCCGAACCACCTTGCAGATACCTTAACTACATGGCGAGATAATTCAGCTAAGGTTACAGAAATGGCAAAAAATGCAAGGCTCCTGGCTGAAAATCAGTTCGACAAAAGTATTTTAGCTACTCGGTTTATTGAGATCGTAAATCAAGTAGTTAAGCAGAATTAATGTCAATCAACTCCAGCTAGAAAAACATCTTTATAGAATGTCTATCGTAGTTAAAAACGAAACTTGGGATGAAATTGTACGTTCATGCCATCGAAATGACTTTTACCATTCATTGAACTATCATAATTTGGCTTGTGAAAATGGTGAAGGTGAACCAGTCCTATTAACCTGGGAAAATGGAAAATACAAAATCATCCTTCCATTGTTATTCAGATCTATTGAAGGAACGGAATTCAAGGATGCTACTTCAGTCTATGGTTATGCCGGACCAATAACTTCGCACAAAGAGATCCCAACTGATATTGTCATTTTATTTCAGGATGAATTAAAAGAATATTTCCAATCTCAGAAAATCATTTCTGTTTTTAGCCGATTGCATCCATTATTGAATCAAGTTTACATCTTAGATGGTCTTGGTAACATTGTAGAGGAAGGAAAAACAGTGTCGGTAAATCTTAAACTGCCATTTGAAGAGCAATGGAAACAATTCAGAAAGGGGATGAAGTATGATGTAAACAAATTAAGTAAGGAAAATTATCAGGTATTGGAAGATGAAAATTTAGATTTTTTAGATCAGTTTGTGGATTTATATAATGAGAGCATGCAGAGGGTGGATGCGGATGCCAAATACTTTTTTAGTAAATCATATTTGGAAAGGTTTTTTAATTCCTGCAGCTATAAACCTAAACTGTTTTTCGTTAAAGACCCAGAGGATAATCAAATCATTTGCGGAGCAATTTTTGTTTTTACACGGAATATTATTCAATATCATTTGTCAGGATCCTACACTAGATTTCTTAGAATTGGGGCCACAAAATTGATAATTAATAGATTAAGGATAATCGGTACTGAACTGAATTATGATTTATTACATTTAGGAGGAGGATTCGGGGGTAGTGAATCTGACTCCCTGTTCAACTTTAAGGCTGGTTTTTCCAGGGACAGACACACTTTTCATGTTTGGAGGTATATAGTTGATCCCGTAGCATATAAATCCATATGTGACAGTATGGGAATATTGGAAGACAATGGATTTTTTCCTATGTATCGACAATAATCTCAGAAATTTTGGCTTTTGTGAAGCTGGAAGAAATCGTCAGCTCGAATAACAATCAAGTCAAGTCCCAAATGCCGTTAAATTTTGCCTCTTCAAGAAACATGATGTTGATGTCAAACATTTTTTTAAATAGCATCACATAAAATTTGGTAAAAACTGAAATTTGTGAAGAATTGAAGGAAGAAGCTTCTGATACATCTTCTTTCTATAGAGGATAAAACGTACTTCTTTCTCAGAGAGTGGATAGATGGCATTTTGCCTGGAAGTATTTTCATGAAGGAAACCATTAGTGTCCGGTTAAGAATTCCAGAGTGACAATTGGTTCTCATCGGACAGGTTTTTGATTAAGTTTTTATCTATGACCGCCAAATTCGGTTGCTCAGGTTAGTTCGTTGTTCTCAACAAGCAACTTCAATGGGGTGAAATTTTTCAATCGTTTTTTTATT
>MDVR01000083.1 GCA_001940725.1 Candidatus Heimdallarchaeota archaeon LC_2
TCCTTTTGTACTAGCATTGTCTGTTGATCTTTTATACTCACTTCTTCAGGTTTATCTTCATACGATCCAGTCAGTACTTTAATTTCTTCGCTTTCCACTTTTGCTTTCGAATCGTTTAAATTCAGTTTTCCTAGATGTTGTGGGTAAAATATACCTTCACGAATTGCATTGGAAAATTCATGAGAATAATATTGAATAAAATTTAATCTTGGAATCACAAATGGAGATAGAAAGTTGAGATATCTCATTTGAAATAGGATTTCACCTATTTTATCTACTAATCTGTCAGAGGTCTTTCCTTTTACACTATCAAAGGAAATTGTAGTATGCAACAATCGAGCATGTCCCATATCAGTAGATGGTTCTGAAGCTGAAAAATATATATGCCGCCAAGGTGACTTGAGATAGATCCCTGCGGTTTTAAGAAACTTTTTCTGTAATATTGAGATATTGACAGATGGCTCTTCGTCTTTCATTTCATGAAAATAAAATCTTTGAGGTGTTGATTTTGGAGCAGAAATTAATACTATCCTGGAGTTTTTGGTACCCATACCATGATCTATTGAATAGTGCTTAAGAAAACGTTTCGCAGCTTTTTTCATTGCTTTAAATTGACCTCGGTTTAATTGTCCATCATGAATATATAATAATAAATTAGCAAATTTTTGTTGTTGGCTATAGTAATACGTATTTGCGGGTTTTAGACTATCTTTAAATAATTCAAATGCCGCTTCTTCACTAATGTAACCTTCAGAAATCTCATTTGATAACGGGTAGGTTTGATAATTGAGGTAAAATCCAACTTCATCAACCGCCATCACAGTAGCAAGATAAGATTTGAAATCTTCAGGATTACGGCTAATATCCATCGAAAAAAACAGAGGAAGATAATTCACAGAAGTACTGGCATCATAACTAATTGGGTCCGCTAGTACACCAACAGCTTCGCCTTTATGACAATTTCTGACATAGGCTTTAATGCATGTATGAAATAATGCACTCCTAACATAATTTTCTGCATTTGCAGGTTGATTAACAAGATCCAAGGCTTTCTCTGGATGTATTGTTTGAGTTGGTACCCATTTATTTTCAAATAGACTAATTAGGGCATTTCTTGTCCATTTTTTATCTTTACCAGGTATTACTATAGTAATCGAGGGTTGCTTTTTTTGCATATCACCAAATTCCCTAGCGATCTCTTGACGATTTTTACTTGTTTGGCGATATCTATATATCCTTCCGCGGATCCATTCTCCTAGTTTGTATTCAGCTGCTTCTTGTATTATCGCTTGTTGAATTCCTTCTAACTCGGTATCAGTAAATCTTGCAGGTGCACAGACATTCACAGTAATATGTTTTGGTCCACTGTAAGGTCCATATTCCTTTAGTGCATTTCTAACTTTTCCTCCATCTCCTGCGTAAACGGTTGGTATCGAGGTATTTGATGAAAAACGGAG
Source organism: Candidatus Heimdallarchaeota archaeon LC_2 (assembly GCA_001940725.1). The sequence continues at coordinate 1,458 of MDVR01000083.1, forward strand.
TTTGGGAATTGGAAATTTATCAAAAGAAAATCCGTGATACATAAGATCTGAGAACCGTAAAGGATGGTCATCAAACTCAATTTTTTGATCCAAAAATTCAATTGTTAGATTTCCAAGCTCCTTTATCATATTGACAGTATCAGTAAATCGAGAGTCTTTGGTTTTTGTTTGTTGCAATACTTGCTGATATTCAGAATTACGATTATCAATTAACAAGCGAATTAATGGAAGTGGATATGGTAATACAGTACCTTCTTCAGAATCAATTATGATATCTAATACAACATCATTTGGTCCAAAGGAAATATCCCATTTTTCCATAAATTGTTTATACAGATGTTGATTATTCCAATAAGCCATTAAATTAGGAAATACTTCTCCTGTTTCATGATGTGTAACTGGAACATCCTTTGCCAAATCAGGATTAATTCCTTGAATTATTCCTTGAAACCAACCGTCCATCCATGGAGAAGGAACCTTGATTGTCTCTGGGAAATCATTCCAATTATGGAAATCATTGATTTGGTTTTTTAGTATCTCATCTTTAAGCATTAAAATATATCTTTTTGATGGATCGACACAAAACAGTAATGTTCCAGGTTTTCCAATTTCTAATTGAATTGATAATCCGTCATGGACCCTATATCGATTTATCATTTCATATTTTGTTGTGAAAGCTCTATTACCTTCTTTCAATACGTAATCGGTTTGATCAAGCAGTCTTTGTTTTGCTGGATGGGTTAAAGAGTATAATATTTCCCTATCATCTGAATGGTTCAAATTTAAAGATGTCTTGCGGAGTTCATGATCGATTTTAAACTTCATTGGATCTAAGTTGGGAGAATATTCAAGACATTTTTTTCTCAAAAAATTAGTTATTTTGTAATGATCATGTTTTCCAACAACGCCAAATCCATCACTTGTCGATGTGGAGTCTAAAGAATGTTTTTGAAATAAAGCCTTACATACTTGATATTTTTGACCATAGGACAATGGATCAGAGAGTGTGTATTTATGATATGGAATATCTTTGTACACAACTTTCTTAGAGGTAAAGTAATTGGTAATTACCTTATTCAGAAATTGTTTCACATGTATCAATTAAAATCAAATCCCATTATTCTTCCCAATCAGGAGAATTACGCACTTTATATAATTAACATATTGCACAAATCATATTTAAAGTGCTAGCTACCCGCTTTTAAAAGTGAATTAGCATAATTGGTAATTTAATTTCTTCATATTATGACTTGAGGTCATTACAGTTAACTTTGGACTACAATAATCTGTATTGGAGATCTGTCGTTGAGGTTAAACAAATCTGTGTATTTTCTAATGGTTTGAGATGAATATTGGGTTCTATATATTGAATTTCTTTATTGCAATAACGAGTATAAAATTGACCTCAGTGATTGAATTTTTTATTGGAGTTTCTCAGATTGTATTTTCTGAGCTTATTATCATTCTGATCTTTTTGAGTGTCAAAAAAATTCAAAATCGTAGTTCTAATCAACCCTTCTCAAAATTGTCATACATTTAATTTGTTTACAAGAATAGATAATTTGATCAATATAGATTACTTTCGCCCGACCCTACATACAATCCGTCTTTCAAGACAATTTCTGTACAAACCTTCAAGCTTCATGCGAATACCTTTATAAGAGACCGAAGTTCCATAATTTACAGTTATAGGTCCGAATCACTATTATGTCTCTCGAAACTGAAGAATGGGTTACTAATCATTTGTTAACCTTGTATCTTTGTAAAACTGGAAGAAAGCACAATTTGGTCCATGCAACAAGGTTGCAAAAAGCTGTTTTTCTCTCCCAATTAGAAATGTGGAACGATAAATGTCAAGGTTTCACATTCGATTTTTTCAAATATCACTATGGTCCCTTCAGCTCTGAGCTTAGATCAAGTTTGCAATTTTTGGTTAAGTCCAGGTATTTGGATTCATCGGAAAAGGGTTTCAAATTGACAGAGGAAGGTTCTAATCTTCTTGATAAATTCATAGCGATATTTACGCGTAATAGACACCAGACAAATCATATTAAGGTGGTCACTAAAAATATCATGACCGATGATTTCGAAAGGATGCTCGAAGAGGTTTATCAAATGAAGAATCCATTGGATCCGAATCTAACAATCGAGGAAACACCACATGAAGAGGCTCTACTCATTCGTAGTAAGATGAGTCATGGTAAACGAACATTCAAGTTTACTGATGATGAACTCGAAGATCTCTCAACTCTTCTTGATCCTGAATTCATAGAAGATATGTCGATAGCACAACAATCAATACTAGAAGGCAAATTAACTGAATGGAAACCAGGAAATCCAATTTGAAGGGGAGTAGAATTCATAAGTTACAAAGTGCTATTGTCTGGAGGATACCATTCAACTCGAGATAAGGCACTTCTAAAGGATGCGACGTTAGAACCGGATATTAGAGCTGCATTACAATCTCTATATGACGATCCATTTTACAAAACACAACAAATTCAGGGGAGTAAGGGGCTGAGACGAATTTATGTAGGGAAAAAACCTTGGAGATTGATTTTTTGCATTGTGGAAGAATGTATGGAAAAGAAATTTGAGAGAAAAAATGCATGCAATCGCCAAACTCCAAAAACAGTTGTAGTATGGATTGTGTATCAGAGGAAGAAGGATTATAAAAAAATCCGTAAGAAAATTAACTTTTTGGTGGATTGACAATAAACAGAAAGGGTGTCGGTCCGGTTTTACTAGTTTTTTTAAATAAGTTGGATTGTAGAGTAAAAGGCAATTTTGGCATTGGTCAACGCGTGAAAGTATAAGAATCAGTCTGAATTGTTGCTAGAATGGAAATGAATACCGCCATTTCCGAGAGTGTGTATTGTGTTGGAAAAAGGGCTGAAAATGACAAAATCGAATTTCTATTCTAGTCCGCGATCCTTTTCCTAAGTTTTATTTCACATTCTGTAATTTTCTTATAGTAATCTTGCTCCAAATTGGAGAAAATTTGAGTTGTTCAGATATTTAAATTTTCCGATGTAATGCTTCCGCATAATCCAAATGATCCCGAAAGTATCGATCAATCTTATTCGCGTAAGTTTAACATCAGACTGTCTTCTACTAAATTCACAGCCCGATTCATATTCTATGAAATTTTTAGTTAAATTTGGTTAACGATGGAAAAATAACATATGTTATGGGGTACACATACTATTCTCGCCTATATTTTCAACCTTAAGCAGAAATGCTTTAATATAAAAAGTTGTTTTATCAAAATGGAAGTGCAAAGAATTGGTGTTTAACGCTGATTTGTTTTAGCAAATCCGACAGTGATTAAAAATGGCAAAAAAGAAAGCAAAGAAGAGTTCAGGAGAAATCCTAGTAGTTCAAAGTAAGGTTAGAGAGTATCTCAAGGGTCAAGGAGAATATAATATCGGTTCTGATTTAGTAGGAGCCGTCTCCTCACGTGTAGAAGAAGTTCTATCAAGTGCCGCAAAAAGGGCAAAGGACAACGGTAGAAAGACGATTCAAGCACGCGATGTATAACCTTTGAAACCTTAAAATATCCCCTTATCAAGGATTAATAAATCTAAAATTTTATAAAATAAAAATCCAATATCGATTAATAATAAAGCTCAATATACAATAAAATGCTATTCAATGTTAGTATAATCGATTCCATATTTCAATATTATTGATCGATTATGAACTGTAATAATTAATGATAACAATCGATCGAAACAAATTCTAGCTTACTTTGTAAGCAATACCACTTCACATCTGCCTTTGAGAAGGAATTTATTGCTATTTTAGTAATATTGTTAAATCCATAAGCACTTCTTTATATTTTTATGCTCCGTGATTTTACTAAGGCAAACTAGTGGTCTGTATTGGCAATAACTTCATTTTTAATTCTAATTATTTTATCGCATTTCCTCATTTACTCATTTCCCCCAATATTAGGAAGTTTTATGAAGCAAAATGAACAAATTAATCTTAATTATGTTTACTTAGGGGTTCTATTCACCCTAGTTCAATTATTTGACGGTTTGTATTCTATAACTTTAACTTCAGAATATAGCCTATTTGGTGGAGATATTGCCTATTCTGCATTAATATTTGCTACCATTTACCTAATCAGCTCTCAGCCAGAACCAAAAGTTGTAAGAAATCTGATATATATTTTTATTATAAACGCGTTATTATTATTTTTAATTTTCGGACTGATAAATGGAATACAGGACTCAGAACATGTTGTGAATTACCTGGATAATTCTGAATTATTATTAGAATTTACATTTAAATCGCTTCTTTTCTCACTTTTTTTATTCTCCAGTGAAATCTTAGTCATTCTATTTTTCATTAAAAAAATTACTTTAAAATATCAAGCTCAATTACCAGTAACAATCGCTTTGGGTTTAGGCTATGTTGTAATCTTAATTCTTGATGGTATTCTGTATCCAATTGGCACCAATTTTCTATTTCCTGGATCCAATCTTTCAATTGCTAACGGGATGATTGCCAAGTTTATATTTGGATTCGGCTTCGGTACTATCCTAGTTGGATTATTGATTGTCAGGCCACACAATTTATCGGATTTTATTGCAAACAAAACTCCCATTATCCACTATTTATTTCCACCTAGAAGGGCTGCTTTAGAAAGACAGCTTGCTCAAGCAGAAGAAAAAATAGACAAATTAGAGGAAATTGTACCAATATGTGCTAAATGTAACAAAATTCGTGATGATGAGGAATATTGGAATCAATTAGAACGTGTACGTCAATCCTTCATATCTGGTGATCAAGAATTATCATATTCTAACAAGTACTGTCTTGAATGTTCAGAAACTATGACAAATTAATATCTCTGAACTGCAATTGATATTTTACTATTAGTTATATCTATGGACGCAGAACCCACAAATTATTAATAGTTAGTAAGAGTATAGTTTATTAACGATTTATCCCTAAATCATTGAGGAAATTAAGGTTTTGAGTCTCAAGCGACATGCATTTCGTAATAAATTGATGGAAATTATCGAAGATATGACTCCTGTCTTCAAGAATCGCACAAGATTCGGGGTGACAACTCAAGCCAGATTTCTAAGTATTAATGATTTAGAGATTCTCACCTACGATAAAACTGAAACACATACAGAGGTTTTGGCTACTGTAAGCCTTCAAAGTGATGATGAAAGTTGGGGGCAAGAACTATTAATTCGCAGCTATAGTGAAGAAAGTGATTTCAAAGCTGAATTGGAGAGATATTCGGAATTAGAGAGAAGATTTATTTCTACAAAGAATGTTGATCCCACACCTCTGATTAACATAAATAGAGAAAATTTTAGAGTGATTTATGATCTGGGTGAATCAACTCCACTAAGTAGTGTAAACAGCAAAATACAAGGTTTGGATGAAAGTGTGGGTAAACTAATTGCCATGCTTCAGGCATCAGAATTGAAGAATTTGAAATATACCTCACTCCGAGAATTAATGGGGGTTATCTTAAAATATGTTCCAATATCTGAAGAAGAGAAAGAGAGTATTTCCATGTTATTAGAACCCCATTATCCAATAATTGATAATACAAATGGTGGTTATGTACCATGTACACTTTTTGATCCTGAACAGATTAAGGTACATTTTGCTCCTAATAATGAATTTTATTTCTCGGTTCCACCAAAACTACCTGATAGTAATATTGTAGATCGAATGACTGATGTTGCAGTATATTTTACAGAAAGAGCTCAAAATGAATTTATGACAACGGGTGCATTAGATAAGACTAAGGCAGATGTTCAAGAATTTTTTATGGGATATAATAGTATATTTTCACAAATATCCGATCAGAATTTGTATACTATCTATCCACATGGCATTACATTAGATCTTCAAATGTTAATTAGTTACATATTATACGAAATGAAAAATTCAGACCAACCATTTTCTAACCCGGACAGTCTTAGATATCTCTACTTTCTATTACTCAAGAAACCATTTTTACTGTATTAATTGAATTATTTACTAATTTTTTGTAATTCAGAACCCATTGAATTTAGCATTTGATGAACATCACCAATATTTGTTGAGAGAGATTCTAAATCATCTTTGACTTGATATAATTCAGAGTTGAGAGCTGTAATTGAAGAGTAAGAGTTATCAATATTAAGTGTTAAACTATTCATTGATTGAGTAATTTTTTCCAAAGCATGACGTGCTTCGGTGTTGATGTTTATTTTACTGTCTTTCATATCTGAAGTTGTACTCACCGCATGTTGTGATAAACGACGTAAATTATTGGAAACAACCTCAAATCCCAATCCTATTTCTCCTGCCCTTGCAGCTTCTATACCTGCATTCAGTGCTAACATGTTAATCTGTTTACCTAAGGATTTGATCAAAGCAACAACATCTTCGTTTGAATGTAAAGAATCATCAAACACGGCTGTAAAGGAATCAACCCCAGATGAAACTTCTGAGGTGTAAAATTTGAGCTCCTGATAATTTGCCGTGCTTAAACCTTGACCGTCAATTATTGAAGTAATAGTGTTAATGGATGCTTGAATTGAACGGAATTTATCCTCAATAAAGAAGAATCTATTAGTAACCTCCATTGTAGTAGAATCCAATTTCGAAGAAAGATCTGATATTGAAGATCTGAAGACTTCTAAATTTTCTACTGAAGAAGGTAAGTTAGCTGAATATAGGTATTCACTACTGCCAGTAAAATCCCAATCTTTTAATTTTTCCATTTGTTTAGTAATTAAATTTATAGGATCTTTGTATTGTGTTTGGAAATAGAATATGGAGAATATTAGAAAAACGAGAGCAAATCCTAGTGGCAATAGATTGAGGTACCACAAATCGCTATTAATGAAAATCATTGAGATAATAACACTCACAAAAGTGAGTGAGATTGCGATTTCCGTTCTGTTTTCAGTTAATGCTTCACCTAGGTTGAAACCTCGATCATCTTTATCAATAATTTCTTCTTCTTCATCATCCCAAAAAAAGATGAAATCATCATCTTGATTGTCAGAAATACCGAATAAAGTGTTAAAGAAACCTCTCACTGTTTTTCCAAGACTTGACATTCTACAACACGAAATCGTGTTTATTTATTCAAGAAGCTTTCTTCAATAATGCATAATTTTGATTTGGAAAATTACATTCTCTGATAAATTTAAATTGATCATTATTGTAAATAGAATAAATGGAATAATCAAGTAGTATTATTAATCGATAATAAAATTTTTGAAATACTTTTATATCCATAAATGGTGGCTAGCAGTGGAATATACAAAAATAAATTCCCTACACTCTTAAATCTATATTTATTTTTATTATAGTCATATCCATATCTACTCGTATCATTACTCTTGAGAACTTTGTAGTTGTTATTTTACTAGTAGTGATTACTGTGGGTTTCATGATATATTCAACTGTAATTTCTGCAGTTGAACTAAACAATAAAATCGATACACAAAATATTTGTCTAAATTGCAATCAGGAAATTGATAAGGATAAAGAAAAATTTTGTGTCAATTGTGGTAAAATGACCAGGTTCTATCGATCAGTAAACCAAAACTCTGATGGTTCTAATTGAAATATTCAATACTTATTTACTTTTAATATTACTAAATTCATTTCCAAATTTAATTTCAAATTTATATCCAATTTTTATTCCAAATATGCTTGAAATAACTGGTGCCGAAATGTAGACAAGACAAATGGATGAAATATTGAATATGCATTAGAATAAAATTAATGCGATTTAATGACTTCAGTTGTCAGTACATCACACTCTATATTAATAGAAAATAAATGAGTTAGATGTTATCTAATGGACGATAGTTCTAAAAGGGGATATAATCCACCAATACAGTCAATTTTTATATTGAATAAATCAGGTGTTCCGCTTTTTGCTAGATATTATAATGTGGAGAAAAATAAACACGATGCTGTTTTAATAGCCGGATTCTTATCAGCAATAGATATCTTTGCCACAAAAACCCTGGAAGGTCAACTCACAGATCTGGGATTGGGGGACAAAAGATATTTCTTCGAAAGATCTGATAATGATTATATTCTCGTAGCGTCTATGGGGGTTGCAGATAGGCTGGTGATCGATCCGATCAAATCAAAAATTATGGTTCTTACTTTAAGAAATATTTCAATTGCATTTGATTTATTACATCAATTTGCTGAGCAAAATAATATTCAAATGAAATCTTTGGTTATACCATTTGGATCATCAGTTGATAGTTTAGTATTAGAATCCACACTTGAAAATATAGAAATTGGAGGATCCAAGGATGATAGTTACATTCCAACAAATTTTGAAACTGGAGAAGGGCTTAATCAAGAAGAGTTTGGACAATTAGAAGCCATAATAAATGAAAAAGTGGATAATTTATTTAAAATATAATTAATTCGAATTTGTTTCTTGTTCAGATGCAACTAGGTACATCTTTTCATCGATTAATTTCATTTCTGCTTGTAGTTCATCATTAACAATTAATTCGGTCACTAATCGTTCTACAGTTTCTACATCTTTGTTAAGGGACTCTGCTAAAGTGGATAATTGTACCATCTTCAATTTTTGTACTTTACGAGCTAATTCTAATCTTTCAAATTTACGCAATGTCTCTTCTGGTAATATTGCACCTGCTGATTCTGATATTGCTGCTATATCACCTAATTTCCATGCTTTGATAACTTCTTGTAGGATTGTGTAGACACTTCCAGTAAATCTTAGGAAATTTGCTTTTCTAATTATTTCTCCAGCTTTTTCAACAGAAAATGTTGTGACAAGTTCAATTGCGACCATCCCTGCGTCGAAGGTAGTTAAGATATTCCAAATTTGGGCCGCAGGTGGATTTTCTTTGTCAAGAATGTTTAATAGTTCATTTATAGCAACTTTAGTTAATTTTCTTGAATGAAGAACTAATCTAACAATCGTTGTTTTTGACCTTTCAAGAACTGCAGGTGTATCATCAGAAGGCATGGCCATTTTTCGGGTAATCTCTTTAATTAAAGCTTCAGAAATATTGATATCAACTTCATGCAGAATATTAAATATTTGAATTAAACGTCTTCTCTTATCCTCATTTCCTTCTAATACTGAAGAGAGCATCTGTCTTTGCATTATCTGCAGATAGGTATCCATTCGATCCTGTGCCAATGAAGAAATAATTTTAGCGCCTTTTCTTCGCTCTACATTGGATTTTGAATCAATCCATGATTTCATCACTTCACCAGTAATCTGAACTTCATTATCTGCATCTATTTTACTTTGTTCTGATAACCACTGTACAACATTATCTGCATCAGTTTCGAAGCAAAGTTTAATACCTCTTGAGACTGTATCTATCCATTCCTCATCTTCTTCAGGACCAAATTTACTTTCAACTTCTAGTTCTTCCCTATTGATATTGGTTTCTTTTTCATCAATTGTTGTTTCATCTGTTGATGTAACTTTGACATCATCAATTGTGGAGATTGTTTTCTTTGCACCAGATACTTTCTTGGTAATTTGTTCTTCTTTTGCTTTCTCCTTCTTTTGAATAGATATTTTTTCTTTAATTTTTTCTGAACCTGCTTCTTCTGGTGATTCTGTCAGTTGAGAAATAGATTTGGACCGCTTTTCTATATTATTTTCAGTTGTTTTTTCTTCAATGGATCCTGAATTTTTATCCTCTGCTTTTTTCTCAGCATCTGACTCACCATTATCATCTGACATATCATTCTTGTGAATATTTGCAATACTAAAAATTGTCTGGAGAAAATTATCTGGATTCGCTTCAACTTCATTCTGGATATCATTAACTAACACATGACATCCAACCTCACGTAGCAGATCTACTTGATCTTTATCTGATTTATCAATAATAATATAATCAGTTAAGTCAGACATTTGAGAGGATAGTTCATTTAGAGAAGTTCCAAATCCCATTGTAGTTGCTATTTCTTTTTCTATCTTTGATATTTCTCTTTCAGCACTGAATGGCCAAATTAGTACAATTGGTGTATTGATTTTCTTGATCTGGTTTTCAATCTCAGTAGCTTCTAGAAGAAAATTTAATGACAAAACATCAGAGGGTAGGATAATAATTAAATCGCTCTCTTGGAAAGCCTTGTGAGCTTTCTCATTTAATTTTAGGCTTTTTAAATTATCAAAATTTTCTATTGCTAGTTTCTTATCATCATACTTACGCTTTGTCTTATCCAATGGTTCAGGTGGTGTTTCTTTGAGTAATTCATTCTTTGTGTAATAATACCGCAAAGGGGCATACTTCTTTTGTTTGAATGCCAATATTGTTGGATTTTGAGTTACCAAAGGGAAAAAAGAGAGATTTTCTCGTTCAGTTTCTTCTGATAGCAATTCATATGACTGCTCAATATTACCACTATTCTGTTGGATTTGGTTAATATGATAATTGATTGCAAGTTCCTTTTCTGATAGCTGTAATCGATCACTTTCAAGAAGCAAACTTTTCAATGATTCAGGAATGTTATAAATCTCTGAGGCGAGAGTTTTGAGTGTTGTTCTCAACTCATCACGATACCAAACATTAGTTCCGTTCTCGATTAGTGTTGGTAGATCATAATCTAATATGTTGGAACATACAATGGAAAAATGTACGTTCTCATAATTTAGGATCGGTTTTAACAGGTCTACAGGGTTTCCGCCATACCCGACAGTTAAAACAGAAATTTCTGGTAATCTTGCCATAATTCCAACCAATTCGGCACTAAAGTGATTGTTTACCTTAGATTCCACTAGATATTTCGAATATTTAATAGGTTGCTATTTGATGACCATTGAACGTTGCATATAATTCAACAATCTAGGTATGAAAATCCGATATTTGCGATCCTAGTAATTGAATTAGAATTTATTTACATTACTTGACAAATTATTTTATTTATCGCGGTTATATCTCAATATGAAAAAAAATCAATTCGTAATAACACGAGATTTAATACTATTTTTATGACCATCTCATTTTTATTTTTCACTTAAACTTCTTGTAATGACTAGAATCATTTTTTCCAGTTCCTCAATTTTTAGTTTTACGCGATTGCCATATTTTTTATCAAAAAACGCTTGACCTTTTTCAACTGAAGTGATGATAATATTTTTTTCATTGTAATTTGAGAGGTTATATTTTTTTCTCATTACTTCTGTAGCTTCATCAAGGTCATCATAATTGTTTATTACAAAAATAATGGGTGTGGAATCGTTAACATGAGAAAATACTGCTTCACTTAAACTATCATGGGAACCATATTGGACCGTTGGTTTGTCATTATATACAATAACAACTGCATTAGCTACTTCTATGAATTGGAACCATTTAGATATTGTTGGGGCATCAAGTTCATAAAAATTATAGTTATTCTCATTCTCTTCAATCGCGAATACAGAATCAAGAAACTCAAAATTTAGACCCTGATATACAACTTTAATGGGTGGAGGATTAAATTCCCTAGTTTCATGAGAATGTAAATATTCTGAAATTAGGGTTGATTTTCCTGAGTTCATTAACCCAGTGACTAGAATGTAGTACTCGATTTTGATCCCCATTCCATACAAGAAATTATTTTAGATATTAGTTTCGATAAAATTACAATTTAATTTACAGATTAATATCACAAATATTTCGTTTACAACAATTCATTTAGATCGTAACCTGGCATATCATCATCATCGTCTTCATCATCATCATCATCATCATCTTCATATTCAATTCGACTTTCGTTGTAAAGATTAGGATTTAATGGGATGATAGCACTTGGTACAAAAGAAAAATTAAATCTTTCGAGGGAGGTTTTATTTTCTATCGGGATCCCTGTAATTTTTTCTATCTCTTCAACAGCCACCAGTGCTGCACTTGGATCTTCTTCCAATTCACAGAAGGCTAATAACCCCAATACTGGCAAATCATAAGTAGTTCCAATAGTGATAAATGAAGACAATGGACCAATCATTGGTAAATGATCCATTAAACTCCGTTTAGTTTCATACAATTCCTGCCATTTTGGGGTTGGTACAAATGCTGCCCAATCTACGGACCCATAATGACGGGTATCCTCCTTTAATCCACCAATTATTACATATTCTTTGCATTTCCATTCTAATATTTCTCGAGCAAATTCATCCCAAAATTTTTGGGGGATTGTACTAACATGGATAGGAAGACGGGGAAGAACGATTATTGTTTTTGAACTTGAATGTTCATAAACTGTTAAAATTGATTCTAATCTGTTCTTATGATACCAAGATGAATTTCCCCAATATGCAATGGATTGAAGCTCGACAGTTTCTACAACATGAGTTAATGATAGGTAACCAACATTACCAAATCCAGAGAAACCAATGATTACTTGATAGTCTTTAATCTGTTCTATTTTCTCTTTTGGTAAATTTAGCAATGCACCAATTTTATAATCATCTTTGGAATTGATCATATTTTTCCATAAAATTTCTTTCTAAAAAATGATTATCATAGCTTCCATCTTGAATGATCATTTTTGTATATACATTTTCTAATTTCTAAGAAAATGATTACTTCACGTTCTGCAACCATATATCTGATGTCGCCATCACTTTCCCTTTTCTGTTTTTACACAATAAAGGTTCAATTGAAATAGGTTCTGTTCAATTGGAACGGTGCTTCCTTCTGCTTCTCATCCTGCTGGGATCATCAAAGTCAGTTTTCCCGTGATCTTTAACTACTGGCAGATCATTTTCAGTCCGTAAACTGAGTACCAGCATTCCTGTTATTTTGTATTACCAAAAACAGGGTAGGACAACGTTTTGGTTTTCGGTACGCTTCTCACTTTTCCGTTCTTCTTCTTTTCAGAAGAAGCGACAGGTAGACACTTACCTAGTCCTCTTACACCTTATTTACAAAGGTAGTAAGTTGTATGTCTACAATCTTTAGATTGCAACTCCTACTATTTTATGATTTGACTATTTATAGTACTGAAGCTAAATTTCAATAATTTGCTCGATGTATTTACAAAATTAACCATGCATAATTTATCTGATAAGTAATTTCAAGGTTTCTTGAAGCCCTTAATTACTACCTATAATTTGATTAATTTCATGATAGACTTACCGAAAGTTACGATTTTAAAGACATGTATTAAATTAATTTATAATCAGTGGCTAAAACATTGATATGGGTAGAATAGACAAGTGTATGAAATCCTAAAAGAAAAATCTATTCTATTATTAGGTGAGAGGTATCCTGGTAGAATTGTGTGGGTTCAGTTATACGATACTACTGGAGAGGCTGAAGAAGATGATTTGAGAAAGCTTCTTCTTGAGTTAAATACGCAAATTCTAAAAGGAAGTATCAAATCTGGGTCTGCTAGAAAATTCCTAGATGGAAAATTATTATATTATTCAATAGACAGAATACCAGGAGAAGAAACCAGGGATAAAATAATTTGCCTTTACACGTTGGATACTAGTATTGGTGCTATAGTAAAAAAGGCTATAGAGGCAGTAGGTTATCGGGGTGGGGTATTTTCAGTTTATTCTGCAAAACGATTTTTTACTGAAATGTGTGATTTACTTGAAAATCCCGAATTATTAAATCAAGAGTCGGTTCCATTAGATCAAGCAATTAAAAAACTTGATTCGTTTGATGGATCAAAAATGTCTGTTAACGAATTAGGGCAATTAATCTCATTAATCAATCGATCTCTAAATATGGATACTGAAACACTCGAAAAATTATATTTCTTAGTCTACGAAGGTATTGAGGGTTTAGTGGTAAATGGAGCCGGGAATATACCCCATCAGCAGGCAGATTCTGATGAGTTTTTAGATGCAGCATATATTATCGCAAGAAAGTATCAAGATCAAGGTGGTTTTCATCTGGCCTTAGAACTATATAAGAAACTTATTCCACTTACTCGGGACAATTCAAGATTTGATTTGGAAGTTGCATGCCAACTTAGAATTGCAGCTATCTACTATGAATATTTCCCAACATCAGGTGATCTAATATTAGATGTACTTCAAGAAATAAGTGAAACTACATTATTATCCGAAACAAAGAAGTCTGATATCGAAACTTACTATTGTTTGAAAGGAACTGGATATAAATTCAATAAAAATGAAGAACTGGCTAAAATCGAATTCGAAAAAGCAATTGAATTTTCTAAAGGTGTAATTAGTTCACCTAAATGGATTTCAGAGGCATATCATTATTTGGGTGAAATAGACGAAAGCGAGTATCATTTCACAAATGCAATTCGTCAATATTTAACAGCCGCAAATATTTCCTTTTACGCAGGGGATTTAACCAAAGCTGATCAATTTAGTAATCATGCTGCAATTGCTGAAGTGCAAATGAGTTCCTCATTAATTCATTCAGCGATTATATCGCATAATGAAAATTTATCAAAAGAATCTGATTATCGAGTTTGGGATGCTTTACGGACATTAGTTAAAGCCTATATCCATGTTCTTCCTAACGAGTTAAATTCTTTAGAACCTAAAACAACCGAAATTTTAAATATTGCGAATCGATTATTATTAGTTCCAGGAAAAATTCGAAAAAATAAAACAGTTTTAAGAAAAACCGACCTCATTTTTGAAGAAATTAGAACTTTAGCAACTAAATCAAAAGCTGAAATGTTCAAACTAGAAGGACTTTCAGATCTTATTAATGCTAACATCCCACTTCCACCCCCAACCTTCATTCTATTAACTTTGGATGGTCGATTAATAATAATGGGCGAAATTAATAAGCAAAAATGGGAAAAATCTAATATTCAGGGCGTATTACTAAGTGGAATCCTTTCAGCTATTATGAGTCTTATTACTGAAGTCTCAGATCAACAAACTAAGCTAAAAACAGTTGATGCTGGTAATTTTCAAATATTACTTGAACAGTCAGAAAATCTTGCTGGAGCTTTACTTGTGGATCGTGATATTCCAGTATTAAGACAGGGATTAATTTCTTTATTATCAAAGATTGATGAGACATATGGTGATAGACTCAAATTTTGGGATGGATTTAGTGATCCTGAGTTATATGGTAATATCAAGGGATATGCAGTAAATAATCTAACCATAAATTAGTTAACCGATACAAATTTAGAATTGTTAAGAATTAAAAAATCCAATAAATTTTTTATTGTGATTGTAAGAATTTATTTATGGAAAAATTGCAGAGCTATAAATGAATAAACTAATTATTCAAGATTTAGCTCAGAGAGATTCCTGGATAGCCACATAAACGCTTTTTTTACTCCATTTCCATATTTTGCCGAAGATGGCAATATACCTGTAGTGGTAGATTTAAACCTATCATTTTTTACTAATTTGATAAAATCAAGTGGTTGCAGTGGTTTAAGTTCTTTCAAATCCTGTTTGTTTAACAGAATTAGAAGTATGGTATCTTCATTTATTATATCTAGAGCATAATTAAATTGTTCATCGATCGACAGATAACGTACGTATCACTAATTAAACAATGAATTGATGGAAGTATTACTAGAAACATTCGTTGGTAAGCTATTAGTTTAAATAAAAATTTCACAAATCTCAAAAATAAGATGGAGCTTCCGCTGGGTTGAGGAGGAGTATCTCTTGTGGGACTTTGATCTCCGATTAATCTAAGATTAATCTAAGATAAATCTCAGATCTCTACTTCAGTGCAGAGGAATTCCGTTGATCGGTAATAACCGATCTGTAACAAGCGTCTGGCAAAATGCGTGGGAATATTTTGCCAAACAACTTTTTTTCCTTCCACCACAATTGGTAAATCTAACAACCTAGCCAGCGTTCGGGAATTTGATTGGGTCTGATAACAGATTGGTGCCAAGACTTGAAGGCTCATGGCAAAGAAACCACGAATCAACTCAATGTCCATTCCTGGAGTACGATCAAGTACTGGCAACGCTTTGAAAGTATTTTCCAGTGTCCAGCGAAGACGATAAAATCTCCATATTTCTCGAGGGTCTTCCCAATCAACAGTAGTAATAAGGAAATATCGTTTTTCCTTCTTGGTTCCCTTGGCATCTTGCCACTTACGTCGATAAGCAAGAATCCTTATTCTTCCTCCAAATTCTGACGCGTCAACCCATTTGTCAATGGAGATCCTGTTGGGATCTTCATCAAATGCAGTTTGAAATTCTGCAAGCAAGTATTTTTTACCAGAATTTAATCTCAAAATGAAATGCCATTTCTTTGAATAAAACCACCTGATCAGTTTCTTGGTGGAATAATTAGCATCTGCCAGCATAATCAAATTCCCAAAAAACTGATGAAGTTGCTCCAAAAATGGTATGAGATAGATGTCCTTTTTCATAGGTTGGTACTTACCCCTAGCATCGTAGTTTTTCTGAGGATAAGGGAAATAATGTCCCACCACTTGTGCCAACCTTCCAGGTCGCAAAAGTGCTGCAACCTCCACCATAATACTTGGAAGATAGGTTTTAACTCGAGACACCCAATGACTTCCCAAATCACCATGTTTCTTGAGATCAAAGGCCTTTTTGATCATTTTTTCATCAATGGCAATCCCAACTGCATCCTCAGTATCAGCGTGAGTATTGATGAGCCAATCTTGAAGCTTAGATCCCAATTTTTTCAGATTTTGAAATGGTTTGCATGCCCAATTACTTTCCCTAATCTCCGATAAACGCTCTCCAGCTGCCACACTCTGTATTGTCTGAAGAAGCTGGGATTGGCTCTTGTCATCGAGCTTCTTAAATTCCTCAATCTGTGAGGCCATGGGCTGTAAAATCAATTCACGAGATGTACTGGGTGCATCATTAGCTAAATTGAATGAGAGTGCTTTCAAACGTTTTTTGGGGGCTAGAGTAATCCATAAATCTGCCATAATCCGACTCACGAGGTTAGAGTCAAGGAAAATCCCGTATTCCAAGGCGAAGACTGATTGCAGATAAATTCGGCCATGATTGATGTGTCGAGTCCAAAGAATGAAAAACTGGAAATACAACCAATTTGTTCGCTTGATCCGGTGTTTGTAAAATTCGAATTCTTGGTAATTGAAAAAATCACCAAATGCAAAGTGTTGCATAAAAATTGCAGAAATCGGCTAGTTGTCTACTTAGGTACTACCCACGCTAGCTAGGGGTATTTTTTAGGGTGATACGTACAGGATCTGTCGATCGATCGAAATTCGACAGTTAGAAGGAATTACAAATCCAAAGAGATATTATGATCAACCTGATTAGGCAATCGAGTTACAATTAAATGATATAAAATATAGTAAATTAATCAAAAATTATAGCGTACGATTACCTCAAAAATTATGTTGTTTATATAAGAATGTCATCAATAAGGAAGTAAGAATGAAAAGAATTACCTTAGTGGTTTTATTTTTGATAATTCTGGGTTCAACCCAACAAACTTATGGAAGTGAAAACACAAGATCCTTCAAATCGGGGGATATGTGGAGTATGTACATTACGGATGTGCAATTGACAGAGGTTGAGAACATGCGATTTTTTAGCGGAATGAAAATTGATACCTCCTTTGTTGGTACTAACTTCAATATACGTGTTGGAGACTTATATGAGCCTGAAGACAATTCGTATATCTCAGTTGGAGATTTTGATATCTTTCCATTTCATCCTACAGTCGCTGAGTTTACCATCGAAACTCGTTTGTATTATGTACCCTCCTATGCGTGGGATTCAGATAATAACAGAAAACAAGTAAATTATTTTCCAGCACCCGCAATTTATATAGAATGGGGATTTGTTAAAGCAGAAGCAGAAGGAAGTACATATGTTAAAATGCCTGGAGGGGATAGGTATATTACTGAAAATACGTACGAAGAGAATGATGGTCTTGGAATAATAAAGTATAAAGCGGACCGTACACAACATCTTGTACCTGATGTTTGGAAGAATTATATTGAAAAAGTGGAATTTGCTTATTTTCTCTCAGATGGAATTCTTGCCTATTTTAAAAATGATATATCCTATACAGACATTCTATTAGGAAAGCATATAAACATGCAATCAACATTTGTGCACAGTGATTGTTATGAGGAAATTCTTACATGTAATAGAATTATGAATAATGAGACAACAGATAAATCCTCAAACAACCGAATATCAACAACTTCCTCTATTACTTCTAATAATTCTTCTGAAGATATTAATAAATCAAGTGAAGTAGGTTTGGATAACATCAGTCTGATATATTCCCTATCCTTTATTGCCGTGATTACGATCCTAAGAAAAAGGCATTGATCAAAATACTAGATTTCGCCTTTACCATAACCACTATTAACCCAACAAATACCCAAAGAAAAATTATGTTATTTATATAAAGAGTGATTAAATATATAGTAGATGATGAAAAATGCAAGATCGGATAAAAATAGTTCGAGTGAAATAAAAAATCAAACTATTGTGTTCGGGGACAAATTCAATACCTTATCTGATCTAGTTATTTATAGGGATTTAATACTAGATTATGATAAAGAATTGGATGAGCGGGTAAAAAAATTCAGATCAAGGCTACTAAGAAATCTGTCCCTTGTTATTCTACTGAGTGTTATGATATCATATGTAATTATGTGGCAAACCCGGAGTGATTTGGTTAGATTAACAGTGGTCCTCTTGGATCTGTTTTTTATGATAGCATTTGCTGCCTATTTACCTCGCTTAACCAAAATTGAGCACTATAAAAGTTATGACAACATAACCAGTGATAGGAATAAAATAAAACAGCTAAGAGAGATTTCGGATCTTATATTGATCTGTTGTAAAACTATATTGGATAATAAAAATACAAAAAAGATAAAGGTAAGTTATACCATTAATAAAGGAAAATATGGAGAGTTATTGAAGAGAATAAGAAATTTCCAACAGAACGACCCAACAGACATAAGTGATTTATTGAAGAGAAATTCAATACCCATACGCCCCGAAATTGTAAACCATGAATACGAAAAACATGAGTTATATAGATACATTATGTTAGAGGTCATACAATCAGTAATCATTGACAATCCAGACTCCAAAGAATTCCAAATTTTGAAATCAGAGATTGAAAATAGGAATATAATTGAATATGATAAAAAACATCTTCATGAAATTCCAGAGTGGATAAATGAAAGAGCAAACTAGAAACTAGAA
>MDVR01000084.1 GCA_001940725.1 Candidatus Heimdallarchaeota archaeon LC_2
TTATCAACAAATATATGAACAGTTGTTTAAATTTTATATTGAATCTAATGTATGTTGAACTACCGGTAATTGCTTCAGGGATAAGAATTGGCAGGTTAAATCTAAAAACAAAGCAAATATCAATAAAAGATTCTAATCTAATAAATTTCTCATGTGATTCTAGGATTGAATGTTGTTCCAATCTTAAAATACCAGTCACTGAATTTGATATCACTCAAATAGAAGATAATGGATATGAAATTGATCAGATTATTTCTTCATTCTCCCCTATTCTTCTTCCATCTAAGACAATTAGTGGGATTTCGGAAAAAGTTTATACTCTAAAACGAAAACCCTATGACGGAACTTGTACATTCCTTGAGAATAATTTATGTAAGATACATGATTTCAAACCTTTTGCATGCCAAATTTATCCGTTCAGTCTTGAAGTAGTGGATGAAAGTAATATTAATATCCTTATTCATCAAGATGTATTCTGTAAATCGATAATACCTGCAAAATTAGAAGATTCTAATAATATAAATCTCTTAGAAGATATCTTAGATAACTTAATGAAAGAGTTAGAAGCCAGAAATATTCCGATAAACTAAGCAATAGTAAAAGTTCCACAAGCTGCATAATTTTTCTACTATTTTGGGTATTGTATGGCAATAATTCATAAAGAATGGTCTTTCTTTCCATTTAGATATGGCAGCGCAGGCCTTTATATTGTTAAATTGTGTATTAGGAAGGGAAAGTGAGTTATTAACTCAGTTAAAAGCCCTTGATGAGGTAGTAGAAGGATATATTGTGATGGGAAGTTTCGATCTAATTATAAGGGTAGAAGTTCCTGATGCTAAAGATCTTAGACCTTTAGTGACAAATAAAATTCGAACTCTTTCTGGCGTAAGACAATCAATGACAGTTATTGTTGTCTAATTTTACATATTATCTTTTTTGTTTTCAGATCTCTTTGAAATTTTTCCAAGAAATCCCTTGCTTTTTGCAAGTAATTTGTTCAAAGTATCTCCCGCATCGTCGCCAAGATTATTTAATTTGAACATCACATTTTTACCTGCTTCACCTGCATAATTCAAAATATCATTAATCATCTTTTTAGAGATTTCACCCCCATGTTTAGTATTTTTTAATGTTTGAATGAATTGATCTTCTATATTATACTCTTTACTCTTTTTAAGTGCAACATCCAGTAGAGTGGCAGGAACTATCCCAAATGGTAACAAAGTTAAATTCAAAACAAAAATTAAAGCCATCATCCTAGGTCCTGTCGCAGGGAGTCTTGACCAGTCAGTTCCGAAAACAGTCACTAATTTATTATTAATTTCTTTCTCAATCTTATTTTTATGTTCTTGATTCATATTTGCAGTTAGATCCTTAATCATCTTCTCTAAAATAAAACCTAACGCAATTTTTTGAGCCATTCGTCTTTCCTACTATTGGTATTCTATTCACTTCTAATAATCTGTGTGATTCATATATATCAGTATTCCACTAATATGATCGTGGATAATTTGGACTTTCAATTACCATTGAATGTTGATATTTATGCATTAATTGAATCATTAATACAAGGTAGCAAGTTGACCAGCTCAGAATTAATTGAATTAGGTATTTTTTTATATCATCCTGATATTTTTGTATTATCTAAGATAGATTTAGTAAAACTCTGGTTATTTTTGGACAAAAATGAACAAAGGTGGTTGCAAGATATCGCAGAATATTTGCAAATATCGGAAGAAAAAGTTCTCTTGAAGTTGATTGAACTAAACGAAAAGGAAAAAACTATTTATCAATAGAAGAATAGGATAATTATAGAATGATTGAAAAAATTAGTAGTGGTATTACTGGTCTTGATGAGATATTGGATGGAGGATTTCCAAAAGAGAGAACCATTTTGATTGCTGGTCCTGCGGGATCAGGAAAATCTACGTTTGGTCTTAGTTTTCTAGTTCATGGTGTGATGCATGAAGATGAACCTGGTATTTATGTAAGCTTTGATGAAAGTTTAGATAATGTAAGAAATGATGCTTTGTCATTTGGGTGGGATCTCAAGGCTTTGGAGGACCAAAATTTACTCGCTATGATTGATGGATTCTCTGAAAGAGCAGGATTAAAATCTCCAGAAAAATATACAATCGAACTAGAGGTTGATGAATTACTTCATGAATTAATTCGATTAATTGATTCAATTGGGGCCGAAAGAGTTGTTATCGATTCAATAACCGCTTTAGCTTTGGGATTAGAAGGTGAAAGGCAAAGAAGGAAACAAATATTAAAGTTGTCTGCTGTAATGAGTGCATTAACTTGTACAACGTTAATGATTAGTGAAATGCGTGAGGATAAAGAAATATCAAGATTTGGTATTGAAGAATTTATGGCGCAAGGGGTAGTTGTAATTAAATACAAAATGGCACATTCTGGAAGGCGATCTCTACAAGTTAGAAAAATGCGAGGTGTAAAACATTCGATGCGGGAAGTTCCATTTATTATGTCTCCTGAAGGGTTAGCTGTTTATCCAGATGAAAGTCCATAACATTTTTGACTGCCTGAAATAAAAAAATCAATACCCCATTTATCCATCTCAACCAAATCACCGCCTGCAGAGGTGATACAATCTGCCATAAGCAATGCACCATTATTATGTACAATTTTTGATATTTCTGCTAAAGGATTGAGTACTCCAGTTGATGTTTCATTATGAGTAATTGTAACAAGTTTGTAATTGGGATTCTCTTCAAATGCTTGTTTAACCATATCTGGAGAGATACCTTTACCATAATCGACTCTGACTGTTTTTGCATTTTCACTAAATCGATTTGTTATTTTTTCAACTCTTTCTCCAAATTTTCCATTGACTAAATTTAACACATGATCCTCGGAACTTACCAAGTTCGTTACTGCGGCATGTAATCCTAAAGTACCTGATCCTGAATGAAATTGTGGAATCCGAGATGTGTTAATAGTTTGTTGGAATTTTTCAACACAATCCTTGTAAATCGCTCTAAAATGTGCGGTTCTATGACCGTAGACATGTTGATTCATAGCTTTGTAAACTCTTGGATGGATTTCAACAGGTCCAGGTATTGCTAGAAAGGTATTATCTTCAGAATACACATTCTTTTAGTTAATCGTGAAGATAAAAAATGATAGTTTCTTTAATTTAATATTATCTTGTATTTGATTTTTATTGATTAAATAGAATAATTACATTCTTCTACCACGTCTACCACCCTTACGGCGGCTTCCATCGTGGGGTAATGGGGTAACATCGTCTATTCTACCTATTCGCATCTTTGATCTAGCCAATGCACGTAGTGCTGCTTGAACCCCTGGGCCAGGAGTTCGACTTCTGTTTCCTCCTTTAGCTCTAACTCTCACATGTAAACCATTATATCCTTTTGATTTAGCTTCTTCAGCTGCGGCATAAGCTGCCCTCATTGCTGCAAATGGGGATGATTCTTGTCGATCTGCTTTAACGAACTGTCCACCAGTTTTTAGTGAAATGGTTTCTGAACCAGTTATGTCAGTAATATGAACGAAAGTATCATTGTATGAGGCAAATACGTGTACAATACCCCACAGATTTTTCTTCTTTTTCTTCTTCTTTACTTCTGTAACTTCTTCGGTAACCTCTTTAGTAACTTCATCTGTAACCTCTTTAGTAACTTCTTCGGTAACTTCATTAGTGACTTTTTCTATTACTTCTGGGGTTGTTTCTTCTTCACTCATTATTTTATCTCCTCCTCATAATCTTTTTCTCTGGAATTTCTAAAATAGTAGATTCACGAGATAAACTTGCATTCATCGTATGAGCTTCATCTCCAAAAGGTGAAGTAGATGCGTATGCAATATCATTTTCTGATGCAACAGGTACAATGTAACTGGGTGACGTCATGATTCGTCCTTGAACCATAATATGTCGATGTGTTATTAATTGTCTTGCTTGGTAAATGGTGCCTGCTAGCCCTTTTTCTAAAACTTGAGTTTGAAGTCGTCGTTTAAGAATGGTTTCTACTTCTAGACTTAGAACATCATCAATCTCAGTTTCGACACTAATAATTCCTAATCTATTAAGTTTATCAATAAGGAGTTTTTCTCTTTCAATTCGAGTATCAGATTCTAAACCTAGTAATGATCTTGCTTGAGATCTGTAATTAGCCAGTTTTGTTCTGGCTCTCCATAGTTCTTTTTTATTTCTTAGTCCATATTTACCAATAATAATAAGTTCATTCTCTAGTCTTGCTTTTTGATAAGGATGACCTGGAGACGTGTATTTTTTACGACCTTTTCGTGGATCTCCCATTATTGTGGTCTCTCCTTTTTACGACTTACACCGATCGCACCTGATTTTCTACCAGTAGCCTTTGTTCTCTGTCCTCGAACTCTGAGTCCTCTAGAATGTCTAATACCTCGCCAAGAGCGTTTTCTCAACATTTTATCTATGTCCATTTTCCTTTGGAGAAGTAAATCAGATCCAAGTTGTAAGGTACTTTCACCTGTCTCAGGATCTTTTTGTCTGTTCATCATCCATTCAGGTAAACCCGCACTAATGGGGTCGTACAAGGCTTCTTCGATGCGTTCTCTTTCATTGTCTGTAATGGTTCCAAGCAATTTGAATTCGTCAATATCAGTTGCTCTAAGAATAGCAGATGCAACTCTATGTGATATGCCTATAATTCGTGCAAGAGCATTTCTCAATTGAGTATCTGCCCTGAGATCCGTATTGGCTATACGTACCAGATGCTTGAAATCTTTTGCTACAAAATCTTTCATGTTGTTTCATCTCGATAATTTTCTTGTTTAATCGCAAGAAAATTTATGATTAAGTCAATAAGATAAATTTAGAATATAAGTATAAAGTTAAAGCGCAGAAAATTGTTATCAAGAAATTTGGATATTACAATAGAACTAAGGATTTGATAGAGTAGAATTCAGATAATTATTTATCATGAAATTGTTCTTCATACTCTGTAATTAATGGCAGTAGTCTTTGTAATCCATTCATAATTGCTTGCTCTTCAGTACTTACGATTAGATCCTGCCTAATATCAGAGACTGCCATTTGTATAATATTAAGTTTTCCTTGAAATAATTTTATTCTTTCTTGTTGATCAATTTTATTATTAGCAAGAGCCTCATCTAGTATATTTTTGTATTTATTGATGTGAAGCATTATCGAATCAATAAGTGTTTGCTCTTCTTCAGTTACTTTGCCATCTTGATCTGCAATATTTCCTAATTCATTTTGAATTATCTGCACAATCTTTTCCGTTTCAATATTTTCAGACACTTAATGACGAATAAATAATGAAAATAAAAATTCATCTAGTTGAAAAATGATAATTATCGAATCATTGATCAAATTTTCAAATCTATCAAAATACTTTACCTAAGGATTTAAAGAACCTAACGAAGCTCAATGACAGCTAACCCAACACGTCATTTATTAAGGGCAGATATAGGATTATTATTGAGCTATTTATCTATGACGAACTCAGATCCTGAGGAGAACCAATCAACACTAACTGTATCACAATTTATTCGAATACCATTAAAGAGAATTGGTGTTGTTATTGGTAAGGGGGGTTCTAATCGTCAACAAATTGAAGCAAAAACTTTGTCAAAAATCATGATTGATTCGGATACTGGTGAAGTAGAAATCAGACCTCTACCAGAACTTAAAGATCCAGTGCTACTATTAAATGCAAAGGATATTGTAAAAGCAATAGGTAGGGGTTTTTCTCTATCTCAATCATTGAAATTGGCAGAAGATAATTATTATTTGGAAATTATTAGACTAAAGCCTTTAACTGGACCACAACAAAGTCAAATTAGACGAGTTAAATCGAGAATAATTGGTAGTGCTGGAAAAACAAAAGAAACGATAGAAGAATTAACTGGATGTTCATTAGTGGTCTTAGGTGGTACAGTATCGGTTATTGGTGAATTTGAAAAAATTGGAGATGCAAAAGATGCCATCTTGAACATCATTAAAGGATACGATATCGAAAACGTATTATCAAAGCTTGAAGAATTAAAGCGTGAAATGAAAAAAGAAGAACAAAAATTATGGAAAGAAAAAGATGAGATAGTAGAAGATGAAGAAGATATTGAAACTAAAGAAGAAGATATCTTCGAAGATTTTGAAGAATAGCTTAAAATGGCTGTAAAATAAGTACAAGTTTATAATCTTGTACTATCAATCTAATTTTATTGATCTTGCGATCATATTTTATTTTTTGGTGAATTAATAATATGAAAATAGTAATTGCAATTGGGGGAAACATGATTAGTGATGCTTCAAATAAAGAAGAAACATTTAATGAACAATTAATTCGGGCAAAAAACACTGCTAAGATTATATCAAGTATAATGTCTGCTGGACACCAAGTTGTTATTACACATGGAAATGGACCTCAAGTTGGTTCATTATTACTACAGCAAGCAGCCCACACTCCTGGTTCAATCGAACTACCACTAAATGTCCTTGGTGCACTAACCCAAGGTCAAATTGGTATTATGTTACAACATGCATTAATTAACGAATTTCAAGAAAGAAATATAGATAGTCAAGTTTACATTGTACCAACCACAGTTTTTGTCGATGCAGCTGATCCCGGATTTAAAAACCCAACAAAACCTATTGGTCCCTTTTACAACAAAGAAGAATATGATGCTTTAGACAAAACTAATAAAGTATATGCAGAATTACCTAAAGGATTTCGTAGAGTTGTGGCGTCACCTTTTCCCCATGAAATGCTCGAGGCTCCAGTCATTGAAGACCTTGTGGATAAAGGTAATTTAATTATTGCTGTCGGTGGTGGAGGATCTCCGACTGTAAAAAATTCCAATGGATCAATTCAGTTAGTTGACGCAGTTATTGACAAAGATCTTGCTTCAGCAGTTTTAGCGGAAAAAATTAATGCGGATATGTTATTAATTCTTACCAATGTTGACGGTGTATTCGAAAATTTCAATACTAAAGACCAACAACTAATATCCAAATTGAAACTAGAGGATGCAGAGAAAATGTTAGAAACAGACCTTCTTGGAGCTGGGAGTATGAAACCTAAACTAAGGGCTTGTGTAACATTTGTAAAAAATGGTAAATCTGCAGGGATAACATCACCCGATTTCGCTTTACAAACTGTTAATGGCAATGCCGGAACTATTATCGTGTCCTAAGACATCTTATTTATCTGTTATACCTTCTATTCTTATCAAACTGATGAGCAAACGTTTTTTAGTAGTAACTTTACATCCAATATTAGAACATGTACGGTACCAGTGACCCGATGCCAGCAGACAAAATGATGAGATTATTCATAATCCAATCAATCAGTTCTTTTGTAGCTGGGGATCATGAATCAGGTCTTCATTATCTAAACGAAGTGAAACAGACATATGCTCAGTATATGACGAATCTCAATCCCACACTAAAATCATTGGCTAAAGAAATAATTCAAAGTCTTGATCTCTTGGGTCCAGGTTCCAGTGCAACAGATTTGTCCATGGTAAATACCGAGGCACAATCTACAACTCCAACTACTACCTCACCTCAACAAGATCAAGAAACCGAACCTTCCTCAGTTACCTCAGAATTGCAGAATTTGCTCAATAGACGTAGGGCTAAACGAAAGAAATCATGAAAATTAATTTTAAATTCACTTTTAATTAAGTCTATCAAACTTAAAAGATCGAAACAAGTATCTATATTGTGGATAAAAAACAATTAATACATTTACTACAAACTCAATTTGGTGAATATCTTAGAGATGAAGAATACAAAAAGGTCTTTGAGGAATCCATGGCAGTTTTTAAATTTTCATCCATCGATACGAAAACTAGTACTGATACTTTCTATCTCTTCCTTCATTCTCTCCTAATTCACTTGTTTGGAAAGATTAAAAGCTTAGAAAATCAAGTCAGAAATTGGGAAAGTATAGGAACTTAAAATTTCAGATTTTTTCCAGAGTTGGTTGTTTGTGTCTATCTAATCCGATTGAATTAATTTTCATTCTAGGTGGATTAATTGTTCAAGTCTTTTTACCCGGTTTTCCGAAAGAAACTCTTTTACTTCAATCAGGAGCTGATTTTGGATTTTATTTAGGGACCACAATTAACTGGATCGGGATGGTGCTCGGAGCACAGATTGGCTATGAGGTGGTTCGAAGGTCGGTGGAAACGGGTGGTAAATTTTCAAATTTACTTACTAATTATAAAAATTTAAAATTAGTAAAATATGTGGAAACTGAAGGTAATAGAGGATTATTTTTCATCAGGCTAGTTCCATATGCACCCAACGATGTACTTTCACTTGCTGCAGGAGCATTGCTACTTCCACGGAAAGGATTTTTTATCGTTTCCATGGTCACAGCTATACCCTATGCACTATTTTTTGCCTACCTCGGTAATATTGGGAAAGAGTTTATTGATACTCAAATTCTCCTCGGAATAAACATAATTTTCTTGATTATTAGTGGATTAGTATTCTTAGCGAGAAATTACAATTTCAAGAGTGATACACAGGAGCAATTAGAAAACTATGAGTATCCTAACAATAATCAACTAAATGAACAATAATACTTTCAGACCCCTCTCTAGACTCCTAATATTATAATATTAAAAGTCATGAAATAACTTGAGTGTTTGAGTATTTCAAATTATAATCTTATATTTCAAATCAATTCTGCAACTCTAGATGTGTTAGCAGAAAAAACAAAAAGATTATATCCAAGTTTGGAACCAGCAAAAGCACTTCAATTGACTCTAATTGCAATACTTCAATCTCTTCAGATGGATTTTCATCCCCACGATTTACTTTTTCCTGCTATTTCTGGATCATCAGAGGTTGATTTCAAAGCCATTCAGCTTAAACTTGACAAGTCTTCCGCTGATTCATTCGCAAAACATTTTATTGAGAACTCTCGTACATCTTATGCAAGCTTTCGAGTAGAAATTCGCAAACGTATTTTGAAAGCTTATGAATTACTCCACTCAATGAGCAAGATACATATTGAATAAATATAGTCCTTACTTTTATCTTATTTCAGTGATTCACCAATCAAATTCTTCCAAACTACAAATCTTACCTCTCTCTGTATATTTTATCTGATCATAATGCTGTAGCTGGGCAGTACCTACCAACTCTTCCAGAGCATTCTCCAAAAGCTCTCCATACCACTGAGCATCGTATTCAGAATCCGTATCGACATTTGGTCCAATGATAATTCTATTAGTTGTCCGCATTTTATCATTTCTTACAAGATATAGCATACTCTGTCCTGGTTGCAAAGTTCTGCCATACTGATCATAAGCTTGTGCTGTTAATGCTTGTACTGTTCGTGACTTGTAATTTCCAGCACCAACATGTGTCTTTATCTTGATCAACAATTCCTGTGGATCAATCGCGCGGTTACTCAACCTCTGCTTATACTTGCGCAAAATCTCATAAGTGCCGGAGATTAATTCCATAAACTCTTTCACGGTCTCAGCTGGGGCAAGATGTCGTAACACCTCATCTTGGAATTTAAGTTCCAGTTTGGTTGCCCGCCTCTGCCTGGTTCTGATCCCCCGTAATTTGAACTCTCCATGATTAAAATACCCAAAATATCTGTTCAGTGCTGAGACC
>MDVR01000085.1 GCA_001940725.1 Candidatus Heimdallarchaeota archaeon LC_2
AAATTGATACCACGAACACTAGCACAAATAGAAAAATTGCCCATTCCATAGGTATGATTGTCTTCCCAATTTTTGTTTTAGTGCTAATTATCTTTTCATACACCTGTTTAGCTCCTCCTAGGAAAACAAAAGCTAATAGAAATGAGAAATAACCTGAAAGGCTTGATAATATTGAAAAAGATTTTTCGGATTTTCTATCTGAGATTTTGAATAGCATTGGTAATGCAAGAAAATAAAGAATGAAGTAGATTGCTAATATTATTTGATTTTCAAGAGGTTTGAAGAAATAGGGTTTACCATAAATTATTAGAATATTAGGTAATATAAATAACAAGATCTGTGGAACATAGATCTTATTATTGGATATAAATGAGTCATTCCAATTGTGTCTTTCTAAAACTCGATATTCTTCTTCTACTCTCAAAAGTTCTCCAAAGAAAACAATGTAAATAACATAACCCAAAATTAGGATCATTGGTAAATTAATAATAATTTGATCAATCATTGTTTCTTGATTAAATTTTGAGAGTAGAAGAAGAATATCGAGTTGAGAGAAAATACACAATTGGAATGTCCATGAAATTGATACCACGAACACTAGCACAAATAGAAAAATTGCCCATTCCATAGGTATGATTGTCTTCCCAATTTTTGTTTTAGTGCTAATTATCTTTTCATACACCTGTTTAGCTCCTCCTAGGAAAACAAAAGCTAATAGAAATGAGAAATAACCTGAAAGGCTTGATAATATTGAAAAAGATTTTTCGGATTTTCTATCTGAGATTTTGAATAGCATTGGTAATGCAAGAAAATAAAGAATGAAGTAGATTGCTAATATTATTTGATTTTCAAGAGGTTTGAAGAAATAGGGTTTACCATAAATTATTAGAATATTAGGTAATATAAATAACAAGATCTGTGGAACATAGATCTTATTATTGGATATAAATGAGTCATTCCAATTGTGTCTTTCTAAAACTCGATATTCTTCTTCTACTCTCAAAAGTTCTCCAAAGAAAACAATGTAAATAACATAACCCAAAATTAGGATCATTGGTAAATTAATAATAATTTGATCAATCATTGTTTCTTGATTAAATTTTGATTGTTGCCTTAATAAGCCTCCAATAAACAACGTTAGAGGTGCTGCTAGTGAGGCCACATGTATTAATTTTCTGTGTATTTGAGCCTTGTGTGGGTTTAACAATGATGTATGGATAATAAATATCCATTGTGATACTGCAACAAAAAGTACTATCGATTCAAAATCGGAGAATGAGGCAATTATGTAATTAATAGTTGATAGAACTGCAATTAATACTCCCATTTGGTAAGGGTCTAATTTTAATGAACTCAAATTGAATTCATTTTGATATTTGGTTATTATTTGAAAGTTAAGAGTGAATGAAATAAGAAATACTGCGCTTAAAAGAGCTATAACAATAGTTGGTGAATCTGGATTGTATAAATTTAAAACATAAAACAACTGAGACGTGAATAAGAATAGTATCGAACTACTTTTTACTAATTTTTCAAAATCCTTGACTAGAGCGATATTACTCATAATTGCTAGAAATACTGCGAAGAAAGTCAATGGAAAGTATATTTCTCGATTGTATAATTCAAATCCAGCAAATAATATAATCCCAAGACTTGATAACATTAACCAATTCAATTTTTGTTTGACACTTTGGTATTTTATCTGTTCTTCTTTGAATTTATATGAAACAGGAAGACTTAGATCGAATACTAAATCTTTCTCAATCCATACATATATCCAATATAATATGAAAAATGCTGTAAGAACTATTAGAATAGATGATGTACCATGTACTGTCTCTATTTGACTATCTGAAGGAAGAAGTATTGTAAATTGTAGAGCAATAATATTGGGATATATTAAAAATAATGTAGCTAGAAAATTTGCAAATGGTTTTGATGTTGGCATTTTCTTCAAAAGAACTATCCCAATGTTTGCCAAAGATACACCCAATGTAAGGTATTCTGGGAACCAAATATTACCATTTTCATTGAAAAGGAATAACCAAAGTACTGGAGTAAACAGACTAAATACAGCTAACGGCATCCAAATTTGTCTATAAATTATTAATAACACACTTACAATCAATGTAAATCCAAAACCAATTGTGACAAAATAATCAGAGATCATCTCATTTATGGATGAAATATAGTACACCCAAATTGCAAATTCAGTCGCAAAAAGACCAACCAATTGACTCTTCCATTTATAGCTAATTACAAAAGCACCAATACATAAAATAGATCCAATCATTGCAAAAGATGAGTTTTTTGCGTCCAATTCTTCAAAATAGAATGATTGAACATATAGGGTCAATTGAAGAAATAATAAGCCTACTGACATCAAGATTGGAAATAATAAATCAAATTTTATTCCAAATTTATTAAGTATAAATCCAGGAGCTGTCATTAGAAAAATTGTAAAAAAGTACAATAGAGCGACTCCAAATCTCGCTTGTTCGATTTTTACATCGTTAGGGAATTCCTCAAGAATATAGTTATTGTATGTGAAATCTAGAAGGTAGAAAAACCCTGCAATTATGAATGCTGCACCAAGATAAGCAAATAAGTTACTTATTACCTTTTCAGAAATTATTTCTTGTAATTTAAATGATCTAAGTTCTTGTTTAGCGGCATCTTCCTGTTGTTGTCGTAATCTTCTCTCATTTATCTCATCTCTAATTTTTAACTCATGTTCAACCAAATTTTGTTGTAAATCATTGAGTTTTAATTCTAATTGATCTAATTTTGATAATTCCTCCTCAATTGTATATGCTTGACTATTATCAACTCTATCCGTAATTTTGGAGTAATTATCCTTTGCTTTCTCAAGAATTAATTCCAATTGCTCAACAATTATTCTTTCATATTTATCATGATAATTAATAATTAGATTTTTCCTTTCTACTTCAAATTGATTTACTTGAGATTTAATTTTTTCAAACCCTCTATTAAATCTATCCAGTTCTCGAGAATTGACACTATTTTTTGGAATATTCTCTTCAATAGTGTCAATTTCAACTGGAAGTTTAACATAAATTATTTCTTTGAGCTCTGAGTATTGATTATTTAATCTTTCTAATCCAAATTCAAAGGTTTCAACTTGCATTTCTAACTTCCTTAAGATGTCATTTAATTGATATTTCAAATCTGGCATTGTGCTTTCAGTGTTTATTGTTGGGGTCACTCCCCTTACCATATCAATATTGGATCTTGAAGCTGATGTTCTAATTGTTTGAGTTGGTTGTTGAACACCTTGTCGAATTATTGTATTATTAATTTTTGAATGAGTATCCGAGATAAATGAAATTGCCAGTAAAGAAGTAATGAATAATCCGATGAATTGTAATTGCAAATACATAAATAAAACGAAAATGAGCTCTGCAACTCCCAATCTTAAATTTGATTTTTCTTTTGAATATTTATTGATTACTTCCTTAGGAGGGTTGTAATAATATACAACCGAGAATACAACAATATTTGCAAACATATAAAGGAAATAATCAAAAACAAATGGAAATGCTAGTGCCACTCCAAGAAGTAAAATTCCAATTGGTTCTCCAGATTTCTCATCATTTACATAGATAACTGATTTTCCACCAGTCCTCATTATAATAATAATAACGACTCCGATAATGCCCCATAACACTAATTCCGGTTGTGATATCATTAAAAGCGCAATGAATAGAAATACAAAACCTATCTCACTTGTAAATAATTTGAATTCTCGTTTTCTCAGTAAGTGGCTGGGTTGGCCAATTTGCTTTGTTCTTTGATGGATGTTCTGATTAATCTTCTCAGGATATAATCCGACT
The DNA here is from genome assembly GCA_001940725.1 of Candidatus Heimdallarchaeota archaeon LC_2. The sequence continues at coordinate 3,855 of MDVR01000085.1, forward strand.
TCATCTTTTTTGATCTCTTTTGGTATTTCAAGATTAGTACCACATCTTACGCAAAATTTTGGTTGGTTAATTGGGTATTCTTTTCCACAATTATGACAATTTCCTCCGACACTCATTTATTTTTCCTCCAATTGATTTATTGATAGCTTAACCCGGCAAGCAGGACATTTAGCATCAATTTGTAGCCAATTTAGTATATGCTCCTTATGCCCTTTTTGGCTACAATTTGGACAGGAGTTAATTTTTTCATTTTCCTCAATTAGACCTCGGCAAACAATGCAAAACCATCGTTCGTTGTTACAGTTAGAACATATTTTATCTTGTGATGGCATTTTAGCACCACAATTTTCACAAATAGAAATTTGAGATTTTACCCGAGCTTTTCCATTTTTTACAAAATATAAATTTTCAACATATGCATCGGGATAAATCCCAGATGTGACTAATTGACATAATTCTTTAATCAATTCATTTCTATCTTTATCTAGATAATTAGCAATATCTAATATTGGAATTTTATTTTCTTTATGTTTTTCCAACTCGTGAATTAATGTATCTTGATTAATTGATATCTGAGAAATTATTACCGACGATGTTTTTTGTTTTGAAACTATCTTGATTTTATTTTTATCAAATATAAGGTCTATAAGCCCATAGCCCACCAGTTCAAGAGTATCTGATTTTAACAAATTTATTGATTTATCCCAAATTATTTCTAAGGATTGAATATCAACAATTCTCAAATTGCACAAATACCCGTAGAGTTCCTGTAAGTGAGTCAGTAGCAAAGTTGGTTGAATTAGAAGTGGTAAATGTGGTAAATTACGAATCAATATTGTCCCATCTCTTGCAATTTCAAATCGAAATTCTGATCGACTAATAATTTGAGAAATGAGTTTTTTTATTTCTTCATTATCAACAGCTATTAAATCTGCAATATCATTGATTTTCGAACGTTTATGTGATTTAATATACCCAAGCATAATTCTTTCATTCCTGCTTAGAAATACTTCCTGGGTATATTTATGAACTTTAGACACATTTAGTGTAAAATCATCACTAATTGTTCCTTCCAATATTCCATCAGTAACCAATAAGGATAATATCAATGGGGCTTCATTAGGCTTAAATTCAATTATTCCCTGATTATTAATTAAATTCGCGATTTCCTTGAAATTTGTTAACCTTCTTGTTGAAAGCCATCCTATCAGTTCATTATAATTAATCCAATCGTAACCTGGTAATGTGGTGTTTTCCTCTAACTTTGGGGTTTGATCAGCTTTTTTTGCTAGTATCCAACCTTCAGATGTAATTTGAATATTCAAATATTGATTTAAACTTATTATCCCTATATACTCCAAGAGTTTTTCATAACTTATTCCTGATAATATTGGAATTTTATTATCGGTGAAATAACGAACCAAATAACTTATACCATTAATTTCTTGTTTTAGTAATAGAAATCCAGTTATAAGTTTCAGATTTATTACATCCTCTGATGTCAAACCATCAATTTCATTATAGATATTCTTATCAATTTTTTCAAATATTAGATTAGGCAAATTAAATTGCTCTTGTGTTAGTTTAACCATTGTAAGGTTTTCCCCCCGATTTGATTTTTCTTCTATTTCAATTTCAAAAGACGATTTAAGAACAGATATTGATTGTAAGGCTCTTTCATAATTAATATTCAAATCTTCATTTATATTTTTGATACTAGTAAATTCATGTAAATTTAAATATCCTAAAATGACTAAATTCTGTTTTGAATATGAGATTTGACTAGTTTTATCACTTGAATATAACATGTGCTCTTGATTTGAATGTAACCTTTCATCAATTGTTCTCTGATCTATTGAAAGTTCTTTATGAAGCAATTCTTGCATGTAGGATGCATTTTCAAGATATCCTTTCAAACCATCGTAATACTTTTTCCCTTGATTTGATAATCGGTAGTATTTTCTTTCTTTTCCCCGTGTGATTTTATCTTTATCAGGTTTGACAAAATCCTCAAGCAATCCTTGCGATTTTCCACGATTGAGAATGGCATATATTGTTGGAACTTTAATTTTTTCGGAGATAATACTTTGAGTTAAACTAATCAATTCTTTACCGTACCGTGATTTTTGATTAATCCAGTGATAAATTAAGGTTTCAGCCATAACTGTTTCCAACCTAGAACGCCACTTATCAAGCGCTTCCTTCACGGTTATTGGTGTTTTTTTTCATTTTTAAATTATGCGCTTTATATCTAAAATTTATATATTAATTTTATACATAATTTACCGGATGAATCCACAACTCCTCAATTTTCCTTGTGACTTCAGTTTATTGCAATTTAATACATATAAGACCCTCATATTCTTGATAATTTCCAAAGAATACTTTCGGCTACCTCCTCCTATGGCTAGACATTCTTTACTTACAATAACGGATTTATTATAGGATGACAACAATATGCATCTCCAGATACAGAATCAAAATTCGTTAATTGGTAGCTTCATTGACGCGACGAGTTTTCATGGTGCATTTGCAGAAATCATACGCCTCCCAGAATCATTACAAGTTTATCTGTGTGGTTTTCTTGATCATTTCGAAAGTGGATTGATAACTCTTCTAGAGGGTGATGGTCAGAGTATTAAAACTCTTCATTCTGAGCTTCATCAAGTGATGATAGATGTAGTAAAGAACAAATGGCAAGTAAAACTGATAGATATTGCAAATTGTTTTGATCCACATCTTATATCGACACTTTGTTTTCAAGATGATATAGACCCACGTCATGTTCTCCAGCAAATTAGTTTAGCTCGCCCCTTTCAAATTTATCAATCAGCTTCGATTATCAAGCAGCTGGAAGTACAGCTATCCAAGAATAAACCCACACAGAAACAACTTATTATTATTACGTGTATATCGAGTCAGTTTTTTGATTCTTCAATTGCTAATGAAGATCCTAACTTTCCTTTGCCTCAATTGGATTTATTACGGCATTCACTTGGCATTCTACAAGGGTTAGCAATTCAAGGGCATACCATTGTAATGACAGAGTTAACTGAGACAAGGATATCTAGACAGCTGACAGAAGGAAAAAATGATTGCAGGGTGCAGGATTCAAGTTTAGCATATGCTGGGAAAATTCATATCCGTATATCAAGTAGACAAACATCTAGAAGGGTTGAATTGGTAAATCATCCATTTCTGTCTTCACAAATGACAAATGTTCAAATTCCACAAAAAGGAATTGTAGTTACTGACAAACAAAAGTCTCTAGAAGAATGGTTTTAGATAATACCTGTGTTGGTGTCTTAGTTCAACTCAATGGTTTAACCGTGGTTATTGTGTTTGAAACTGTCTAAAATGGCATTTTAGGATGTGCAGAATCGGCTGCCGAAGTTCAACTTTGGTGTATTTGGGAATACGTTCGTTTAAATAATTTGAATGTTATTCTGCTTATAGAAAGAGGTATTTTCTTCTAGATAGAGAATAGATCCTCGTTTCGGTGGTTGAATATAATGAAGGTCTCAAAAAAAGGTCAAATCGTCATTCCTTCCAAATTTCGAGATCGACTTCGTATTGAACCTGGAATGGAGGTCAAATTCAGTATTAGAGGACAAATATTGCAAGTAGAAGTTGTCCATGATGTTGTGGAGGACATAAAGTATCTAGAAGAAAAGAAAGGAAAATTGGGTGAATCAGATTTTGATGACGCACAAATGGGTGAAATCATCAATGATCTGTTGTGTCAGCAATTTTACGAGGGTAATGATATTCTAACAGACCGAATAGGTAGAGAAAAATACAAAATTAGAGGGGCAGATTCCATTGTTCAGGAATCAATTAAGATTCTTGTTCATGGAGGTAGATATTGGTTGGAAAGTGATTATGCAAAAACCTTTCATGAGTACGCTGATTTTTTTGAGTTGGATTTTGCATCAATCATTTCTAATTTTAATGATAAATTAAGAGGTATGGAGATGGGTGGTCCATCTATGATTGCTATGATGGGTGGTGAAGTAATATTTGCAATGGCAATAGGCGAAGTCTTAACACAATTTAGAACCAGAGTTGGTGATGAAACCCAGGAAAGGTTGATACGAGAGGCTGAAATTTTGGGTTATTCAGAATCACTTGGTGATGAGACTGTTGAGGACACAATTATTGGTGGATTGGCTGAAAGATATAGTATCTTAATGAATTTACGTGTTTTAAGAGAATTGGCCAGAGTGTCAATCAAATCACTCGGTTCAAGAAGATTTGAAAAAATCGCTTATAATTTGTTAAAAGAATTTGAGGGAATGAATATGCCTGTTCACATTAGAAAACGCTTAGAAAGAAGGTTCAAAAGAGCGTCAAAATCAGCACGTGAAAAAGGAATTCTACTTGAGAATCCGTTTGCCATTAGCAAAACTTCTCCTGACGAGAAAAAACAAATTAAAGAAGAAAAAGAAAAAGAAGATACAGAAGTAGATTTACCAGAAATGCCTTCTTTTGATTTTTAAATTATTATATATCCGCAGACATAACAAATGCATCTCTTTTGGATCCATAATAATTAGGAGCAGTCCCTACTTCCTTAAATCCAAATTTTGTGTAAAGAGATACTGCTCTGTCATTAGTTTTTTCAACATGTAATTCAATTTTACTAAATTTAGCCTCCCGACCTTTGGAAAATAAAATTTGCATTAATTTATTTCCCCATCCTAGTCCTTCATACTTTTTATGAATTGCAACAGAAATTATTTGTAACGTATAATCACTTTCCATTCCTGCAAATAAATATGCATCAAGATTACCATTACCATCCAAATCGACTACAAAAAATAATTCTACTCCATATTTGTTGACCAGGTAGTTGAGAAGGGTACCATTCATTGGATCATCAAATCGATCAACTTCAAGTCTAAGAATCGCATTTCTATCCCTATTCAAATTACAAATTGAAATTTCATCTTTAATAAGGTCGTTAGTAATTATCAAATATCAACCTCTTCTAAAGATAATCTGATAGATATCTAACCAGATCTGATTGAGTAACTAGTTTTTTTGGAATTCCATCTTCAAAGAGAACGACTGCTTCAATTCCCCTTGATCTCATTAAATTTTTAGTTATCATAATTAAGCCCGGTGATTTTCTTTCAATTACTGGTTCTCGGACCAAAGTATCAATTTTTACAGATTTGAAAAAATTCGCATCTCCTTTGGCAAACATCAACAATGGAATTATGGATCCAAGTATTTTGTTTATTGAGACTATCCCAGAAAACTGTCCTCCATTATTTTTGATTAGAATGAAGTTACTTTTTGTTTCTAATATTTTATTTGCGGCATCAAGCAAAGTAAATTCATGTGAAATAATATTATTCTGATCGATTGTTTCACCAATTCCACGATTTGGTGTAAATGTTGAATCTCTGACTTCATCCCAGATATAATCAAGGCTGATAATGTCATTTTCGGTAAACATTCCGTCAATGGCATCACCCACAAGAACTGGTAATGCACTAAAATTTAATCTGCTCATGGTGAGAATTGTATTTCTAATAGTGGTATTTGCATCCACAAAAAAAACATCTTTCCTCATAACCTCAGAGTTCTTAATACTCAAAAATTTAGCACTTGGATACTTTATTAATTCTTTTAATATATCATGAGCTGTTAGAATCCCTGCTAACTTTAATTCATTATCTATAATTGAAATATGCCGAATATTATATTTGATCATAAATTGATATGTATAACCTATAGTTTCGGTTTGACTAATTACTACTACATTTTTTTTTGCATATATACCAACAGGACGTTCCAACATCGCAACCATGAGATATGCATTTTACCTAAATTAACTACAACTAAAATATTTGTGGTAAATAATACCTAAATTAATGAATTATTTCCATTTCAAAGAGTCTAACTAATACATAGTCTTGGTCATTTTCGTTAGCTTACTAAAGAGATGATTTCCTCCTTAAATTGTGAGACTCAGTGAGCATGACACCGATAATCACAGTATAACTGTGATTCCAGAGCATATGGATGACCTATATACTCTGTACAATTTAATTATGATTGGTGATCGTGTTTCATCCAAAACATCTCGTAGAATTAAACGTGATGAAGGTGGCTCAGATACTGGAAAAAGGACGCAGGTATTCATGATAATTAAAACTGAACAAACTGAGTTTCATGGATTTGGAGATATAATTAGAGTTCGGGGAAAAATCGTTGAAGCTTCTGATTCTAATATAACCATTGGAAGTTATCATACGATAAAGATTGAATTATTTAAATCTATAATTATTCAAAAAAAACAACCTTGGTCTGATTATGATTTGAAAAATATTGAAGGGGCTATTGTTGGACAAACCACTGGAATCGTAATAGTCGCATTAGATGACCAATCCGCAACTATCGCAAGAGTAGGATCTCATGCAACAAAAATAATACTCGAAATCGACCCCTCAATCCCACGAAAAAGTGGTGATGTTAAACAGCATCAAATGGGAATGAATGAATTCTTCAAAACATTATCGAATTTTCTTTTGGAAAAAGTATCGGAACACATCGCAGATCAGATAATTATTGGTGGTCCAGGATTTACAAGAGAAGAATATTTAGATTATTGTAAACTTAATTATCCTAAATTGATTCCTAAAATTCAGTTCACAGCAACTCAATCAGCAGGAAGGCCTGGAATTCGAGAATTGGTCCTCCATCATTTACCTGAGCATTTAGAAGAGGCGAAAGAGGCCTCACTTCAGGCAAATTTAATTAAATCATTTTTTGACGAATTAGGAATGAATACAGGGAAAGTCGCATATTCAAAACAAGTTTACCAAGCGGCTGAGATGGGTGCAGTTGAAACTCTTCTCGTTTTGGATATGTTGATGAGAGGGAGTGTAGATCAAAGAAATAAAATTATTGATCTCATCAATCTTGTTAACGAAAATCGAGGGAGAGTAAAGATAATAAGCACAATGCAGGAATCATCAGAATTATTAGAAAATTTTGGTGGTATCGTGGCATTATTAAGATTTAAGACAAACTTCAATTAGATTTACTTGCTTTGACTATTTTTTGTTACGAAATCATCTCACTCCTATAACTGTTGGAAAAATGATTTGAGTTATATTTTTTCTTTTCAGTACGATGAAGAAAATAAAGATTCTTGGAATTGGTGGAACGATCTCAAGCTTACAAAGTAATGAGGGATTTAAACCAGGAATTTCAGTTGAAAGTATCATTCAATATATTCCTAGAGTCTTAGAATATTATACTTTAGAAGTCGAAGAGATAATGATGGTTGACTCTGCAAATTTGCAGCCTGAAGATTGGATTATAATCGCAGAAAAAATAAAGGATAATCTAAACGATGTAACAGTTCACGGAGTTGTCTTAACACATGGTACTGACACGATGGCTTATTCAGCAGCAGCAACATCAATTTTACTTCGAAATATTACTAAACCAGTTGTTTTTACTGGATCTCAAATTCCACTTGAAATATTTTCGTCAGATGCACAGAGAAATTTGATCGATGCAATCCGAGTTGCAGGAGAAACTAATATCGCTGAATCAGTTATTGTGTTTAATTCCAAAGTATATCGTGGATCAAGAACTATTAAATTAAGAGAATATGATTTATCTGCCTTTGAAACAATAGATCCATTTCCACTAGCAGAAATTTCAAGAACAATTGATATTATTGATCCTTTTATTAAAACCCGAAGTAAAGCTCAAACCTGGCTTGATGGTGGTTTAAATGTAAATGTAGCATTAATCAAAATATTTCCAGGCTTAGATCCAAAAATAATTGAAAATTTACCTGAATTAGGTTATGAGGGTATCGTTTTAGAATGCTATGGAGCCGGGAATATACCAATCTTAAAAAGATCCCTTGTAAAATGTATAAAGAATTTGAGATCAATGAATATTCCAGTGATAATAACTTCTATGTGCATTTATGGTCGGGCTGAGCTATATTTATATGAAACAGGGAAAATGGCCAAAGATGCTGGAGCTATTAGTGGTTTTGATATGTTATCAGAGGTTGCATTAATCAAATTAATGTGGGCATTAAATAAAACAAATGATTTTGATGAAATAAAAGATATAATTTATTCAAATGTTGCAGGTGAGATTAATACCGTAATTGGTCCATTGACCTAAAAAGAAATGATATGTCAATCCCCCAAACTAATAACGAGCTGAAAATATAATTATTTCAAGTAAATTATGGGTATAACATTCAATTTTCTTATAATTCAATAAAATCAAATTAATTTGTTAATGAAATTTAATTTGAAAGATCATCCAATAATTGGGATGATACATTTACCGAGTCTAACTGGACAAAGTACAAAAAAAATGGAAAGTATAATTGAATATACTTTATCTGAAGCAGTTGTTCTAGATGATCTTTCGTATTCAGGCATTATGATTGAAAATTTCAATGATTCACCTTTTGTTAAAACACAGGTTGAAGATGAGGTACTGATCCGTATCTCAACTATACTTCACGAGGTTAAAAAACATATTAAAATTCCAATTGGTGTTAATTTATTAAGAAATGCATGTGTGCAAGCTATGAAAGTTGCCACTGTATTGGATTTATCTTTTATTCGATGTAATATTTGGGAAAGTGCTTATGTTACAGATCAAGGGATAATAGAAGCTGCTGCATTAGATGTTATAAATTGTAAACGAAATATGAATTCTGATGTCAAAATATTGGCCGATGTACATGTGAAACATGCTAAGTTAATTGGAGATTTTTCAGTAATAGAATCCGCGGAAAACGCATTAGAGAGGGGTAAAGCAGATCAAATAATAATATCGGGGATATCCACTGGTAGCTCACCTGATTTAAATAAACTTAAATTACTAAATGAACACAATATAAAACCAATTATTGGGAGTGGGATGTCACTTGAAAATCTAGAATCTTTTTCTCAATATATATCAGGAGCAATTATTGGCACCTCAATCAAGAAAAATCGCGAAGTTACTAGTATAATTGACAAAACTCAAGCTGAGAAATTTATCTATGAATGGAAGAGAACTTTTGAATCATTTTCGTAATCTTTTAGGTTGCAAATACAAAATAACCCTAATACATTCTTATTGGTAAAATTTTACAATTGAATTATGTCTGACCAAGATACCTTGAAAGTTGGAGTTGTGATTTCGCCAGATTATCATCAAATAAATCAGCTAGTTGAATTTTCACCCATATTTGATGAGCTAGGTTACCATCAGATTTCAGTACCAGAAATATGGGGAAGAGATGCTATTACCTTCCTTGGGGCATTAGCATCAAAAACAAAAAAAGTGAAAATTTCTACTGGAATTATTTCAATGTTTAGTCGTACTCCTGCATTAATTGGAATGACGGCCGCGACCTTGGATGAATTATCTAATGGTAGATTTATTCTAGGATTAGGTTTGAGTGGACCGAAAGTAATAGAAAATTGGCACGGGATGAAATACCTTAAACCACTACAACGTACAGAAGAATTTGTAAGTATTTTACGAGCAATTTTCAATAAAGATCGAGTAAATTTTGAAACCTCGCAACTTGGGACACTAAAAGGATTTAGGATTTCAAATCCAACAGTAAGATCTGATATTCCAATTCATATTGCCTCATTGGGTCCAAAAAATATTGCACTAACAGCTAAAATTGCAGATGGATGGATTCCAATATTCATGCCAGAGGAGATGTTCAAGAAAGAAATTAGTCATATGAAAGAGTTGGTTAACGGAAATGGTAGAAATTTTAATAAATTTGATATCACACCATTTATTCCAACTATTATTGGTGAAGAAGAGAGACAAAAAGATTTATTGAAAGGTCATCTAGGCTATTATTTTGGTGGAATGGGGACATTTTATAATAACCTATTAAAGCGGATGGGTTTTGAAGATGAAGCAATTGAAATTATGGACCATTACGCTAAGGGTGATATTTTATCAGGAAATAGGGCTGTCACAGACGAAATAATTGAAGCGGTCTGTATCTTTGGTAAGAAAGAAGATGCTATTGAAAAATTAATTAAATTTGTTAAAGCAGGAATAACCTGTCCAATCCTCGCACTTCCTTTCAGATCAACTTTAGAAGATGCTAGGGATACCTATCAAGCTCTGTCACCAAAAGCATTTTCAATGTAAATCAGTATTTATATTGAAAATTCAACACATATTGATATTGATTAATGGATTCAAAAAGGAAAAAGTTAGATGTAGACATACATCAGAGATATAAATTTAGAGGATTGTTGAAAAAAAAAATCATCAACCTGCTTTTTATGTTTTTATCAATATTATTTGCAATATCGATATTGGGGTTAACAACTGATATTTCTGAAAGGACAAATAATCAAATAATAAATGGCATATTTTTTATTCCAATATTAATTATGGGATTTTCAGCATTTCTGCTTAAAAATAGGAAAATTGTAATAACAGCAAATAGAATAACGTATGAATTTCAAAGATTCAAATGGAAATCAAAATTAATTTACTTAATTAATGAGGATGATTTCATATCTACTTCAATTACTAAAATATTAGAAGATATCCCAAAATTAGTTCTCAATGTAAGAGTATCTTATTCAGATAAAATTGAAACATTAACACTTGAACTCGAATTTCAGCAGTCATTACTTCCCATAAGAGAAAAAAAAATTATTGAATTAATAAATAATAATGATTTTTTAAGAACTCGAGAGTCAAATATAATTGACTATCAATCTCAATCGGAAAAATCAAGATTTATATCATATAATGGATTGGTTGACAATAATACTTCCAATATCTCTACTCTAAACAGCAATGTTTTGGATCTTCTATTGGATGAAGAGACTAATATTTCCAATTTTGAAATAAATTATAAAATGAAACAAATTTCATCAAGCTTATTATCCATTGATTTTTTCAAAACCAATAATATTGTAAACGAGGTAATTCCAGTTAATGAAGACCATAAATTATTTTTATTATCCCTCAAATTAAATTTATCAAGAAATAATCAGTTTACTTACGTTAAAAGAAAATTATTGGAAAATAATGATAATATAAAGATTGAAAAGAAAAGATCCTTGCATCTTTTATCCTCTTTAAGTTTAAATCAATTAAACTACTCAATTATTAATAAAATAAGAACTAATACTCATGTAAAAATTATTCAAAAATTGAAGTTAAATGACGCAGATACAATTCTAGATAATTCTAATTTGGTGATTGCTATTAATGAGCAATTTCAGGATTTCTCCATTAATTTATCAGATTTAAAGCAAGGAGGCATTATCTCTGGGGCAATTGGATCAGGTAAAACTACTTTGCGCTTGACCATTATGGAAAAACTAATTGAGATGGGTATATCAATCTTGGATATAGATTATAAGGGTGATGCACCTAGATTATTTAGGTTTCAACAAAAAGGACTGTTTCTAGTACCTGGAAAAAATTTACACTTAGATTTATTTGATAAACCTAATATGATATCAACAACTGAGTTTGTAGGCATCCTTTTTCGGTCCTTTGTTGAAACAATTCATGAGGGTGAATTAACTCCACCACAAAAACATATCTTACATGAAGCCTTACGAAAAACTGTTTTGAAGCGAGGAAATATTGAAAGTTTCTTCCGTAATATTATAATTGCAAGTATGGAATCCAAAGAAATAATTGAAAACTATCAACAACAAACCGCCCTTGCCTTGATTAACAAGTATAATTGGTTGCAAACAAGTATGCGGAATGTATTTAGCGTATATGGGCAGAGCATTTCAGGTGAAGATTTAGCACAAAATAACGTCTTTATTGATTTAAGTTATATTCAACATTCAGCACCTAATAACCATATTCGTTTCTTTCTTGATATTTTGATTACTAAATTGATGCTTTACTATAAATCTGTAGAAACTGAAAACTTCAATAAATTAGAATTATCTTTGAGAAAAGCCATATTTCTTGATGAAACTCACATGATTATGCCAAATCAAACTAGAGGACCTCTAACAAAACTGGAAGAATTAATTGTAACCCTTAGACATAAAGGAATTTCAGTTATTGCAACTACAACCAATCCCGCTCTTATCAGTGATATATTCCTTGATTCGGGATTTATTGCCCAATTCAGAACAGAATCGAATGTGATGCAAAGATCACTCGGATTTTCAAATTCGGAAATAAAATATCTTTCTCAATTACAAAATTATAAATTTTATTTAAAATCAAATTCTACGAACTATTTGTTAGAATTATTGAAAACAAATCAATTTTTAGACAATTCGTTAACATCTTCAGAATACTATGAATTAATAACAAAGTATGATGTAAATTACATAAATGAATTTAGAATTGAAAATGGAGATTTTCAAGCAGCTTCATTAGAATCAGTAATCTTCAATTCCTTGCCTATTGAGCCTTATAGACGGATTATTTCTCCAATTGCGAAAAAATATGTTCGGAAATATATTACTAAACTTAAGCAAATAAACTATGAAAATAGTTATCGACAGATTTTACTTCAAGTATTTTCTGATTATGTTGAAGACGATGAAGGTATACCCGAATTGAAAGTGCATTTCTATGTAAAATGTTTTCTTTATGAATTTTTAATTTTTGTTTTTAAATTTATATTTGTACAGATCTCTCTTGGTGTAAACATGAAAAGAAGTCATATTAAGGATTTCAAGTATCAGTACAAAGGTTTGTTCTTGGATTTAATAATTTATATTGATGAATTATTGACAAATTATTTCAAGGAAGAGCTAATAGAGTTTTAATCTAAAGATTCATTTATTTGGTTCCAATAATCAGCTAACTGAGTATCTGAGATTTTGAATTCAATGATTTGATTATGGATTTTTCTATGACAATTAACACACAGTGGGATGCATTTCTTTCTTTCTGTCAAAATACGGGTTTTTGAAAATCTTGAAACCATATAATTAATACCATACTTCTTTTTTTGAATATGGTGAAAATCTATTCTTGTGTATCCTTTAATATTACAATTATAACAACCAACAAGTTCTTTCAATTCGATAACCCATTTTCGTCTCGACTGAGTCTTTCTTGTCGAATTAATATTTTTCTCTGATATCTCATTATGTTTAATCCGGTGACAATTACCACACAAAACAATACATTTATCGATTTCATTAATAATTCGTGTTTTGGAGTAACCATCTCTAACCAATTGATTTACTTGCTTGAACTTTGGTTTGACATGGTGAAAATCTAAGCATACAGATTGATTTTCATTACAATTTGAGCATGAAAGTGTGTTTATTAATTCTTTAAACCACTTTTTAATCTTTGTTTTACGTTGAATTTCTTTTTGGTTCAAACGCTTTCTAACAGATTTATCCTTTGTATATTTCTTCCAATACTCTCGTCGATTCCTTTTCTTTAAATCAATATTACAATTTATAATTATCTTATATAAACTAATGATATAAATGAAATGGAGCACGAGACGGGAATTGTGCCGTCAAGCCCTCAGACTCTGAAAATTCGCTTGCACCCGCGTTCACGGATTCCTAAAATTATTCAATTTTTGCAGTCCGCTGCATAGCTACTCTGCCACTCGTGCCATTTACTAAAGACGAAATAAATCGTCTCAATATTTAGTACAATTACACTAAATAAATATTCTACGCTTTGGACAATAATCAATAGACACTATGTAGTGGAACAATGGTTTTTTCTTTTAATTCATAATTCAACAAATATTTATGAATATTGATGAATATTTAGTACCGAATTTCAATAAATTATAGAATTGATAAATAATTAGACATTGTGGAAAAGACCTACATATTTACAATTAAGGTAGAACCGAAGGCGAAAAAAAGACCCAAAGTGTACAGGTGGAGTACAGTTAATCCCTCTAAAAAGGACGAAGAAGTAGTTGCTCGATTATTTGTTGGGTTGGAAAATCGACCTGAAAAACCATTAAATGGTCAAATAAGAGTAATAATTAAATTTTATAAACTTCCACCCAAAAATACTCCAAAATGGCAATTACCTCTAATGGAAAAAGCAGTTATTCGCCCAGCTAAGAGTCCAGATCTAGATAATTATGTAAAATTAATATTGGATGCGTTGAATGGTTTATTATGGGTGGATGATCGTTACATTGTAGAAATGCATTCAGGTAAATTTTACACTACAACAGATCCGAGGACAGAACTTATTGTAAAT
>MDVR01000086.1 GCA_001940725.1 Candidatus Heimdallarchaeota archaeon LC_2
TTTTTCCAAAACAACAATGCATACTAGTATTTCCATAGGAGATGCGATGTTTTACATGTCAGATAACATGACTGGTGAAGTTTTGGAAAAAGGAAATGTTGCAGTCCTTGTAGAACCTGATTCTTTGAAACAAACTCAAAAATATTGGGACAATGCAGAAAAAAATGGATGTAAAATAACCATGAAATTTGAAAAGCAATTTTGGGGAGATTATTTTGGAAGCTTTAAAGATCCTTTCGGAATTAGTTGGCAATTGAATTTTAGCCCTCCAAAGGACTAACTAATCCACCAGCAGTAACTTTATTTCAAAATTAACACTCATCTTTTCAAAAGAAATGTATGGGATCATTTTTTTGTTTTCCAAGATTGTTGTAAATGCACTTATTTTTTATTGACCAGTCCAAATAGTCTCAATTCTAATTAATTATTGATGAAAATAATTATTCATTAATGCGATTTTTGATAGGTTGATATTTAAGTAAAATCAAAGAAATTTTGTTAATGCTATGTAAATTATATATTGCTAAATACAAAGAAGGTATTCCTGATAATACTAGATTTAAAGATTTCGAGAAGTTTTATGAGGAAAATGGAGTTAAGGTAATTGGAGGATGGGAAAATGCAGATGATAAAGATGAATTATATTTCATAACTGGTTATCGAGATCAAAATCATTATGATGAATTTGTTGCTAATATGAAAAACAATGCTAGATATCAAGAATTATCAGCAGATCTTGGAAGTGAAAGGGAAAGTGTCAAAGTTGTCACTTTAAATCAATTGGCAGATATTACTTCAGGTTAGTTAGAGTAATCTTTTTGACTTTCACTTACCAATCTCTCTAAGAAAATGGATTGATTAGAATTGAAGATAAAATCATTGATGGTTTTATGAAACAGGTTGTAACAATAATACCTAAAGGAATTGAACATTTTAATAAGTTAAATTTTTATATTAATTGCTTTTATTGATAGTTCGCATCTTTATTATAAATATTTAAAAGAAAAAAATGACAAAGATTATTTAAATTTGAATTGAAGCTAATTATGATAACATTCTAAATAATATTCACTAGAGTAACAAGCCACAAGGTAAGATTATCAATCTAAACCATTTTGACTTCATGAATTATTAGTTATTTTTACAATTTATACGATTATTTTCCGAAATAATTGAAATTTATCAGTAAAAAATTTACTTTAATAATTAATTTATTGGAAAATTATTAATAGGATGAAACATTATTAGAGTTATGTTAACCAAAAATAAGTTAGTAACAATCAGTGAACAAGAAAAGCTCCGTGCAATCATTAAAATCCAATCAGTAGCATTAAAGGCTATCCATGATTTCATGGAATCAGAGAAAATTGATCAAGTAATGCCAGTTATTTTATCGAAATTTACAGACCCCTTAGGCCCTGATCCAGGATCTACCGTAATCATGACAGGGGAGATTGAATATCTAGGCCAAAAACTTCAACTTACCCAATCGATGATACTGCATAAACAAATTGCCATCGGAATGGGTCTCCATAGATTTTATATTGTATCACCTAACGTTAGACTCGAGAGTCCAAAACAGAAAGAATCTGGTCGACATGCATTTGAATTTTCACAGGTGGACTTTGAATTCAAAGATGCGAAAATGGCAGATATATTCAAACTTGTAGAAGGTATTATCAAGCATGTTCGGAAGGCTGTAGAACTTAAGGCTTCAGAGGAATTATTAAAACTCGGAAGAGAATATACTCCTTGGGAAGAGGAATTTCCAGTTTATACTACTCATGAATTATTTGACAAATATGGAGAAGACTGGGAATTGAAAGCCAGTTACGCTGCATCTACACCATTTTTTGCTGTTTGCCATAAAAGAGAATTTTATGACAAATTGGACAGGAGTAGAGAAGGAGAACATTTTCTCAACTATGACCTAATTTATCCTGAAGGTTATGGTGAAGGTCTATCTGGGGCGGAACGAGAATCAGAGTATGAAGACATTCTAGAAAGATTAAGAGTTGATAAACTTGAAAAGCAATACAAGGACTTCATTGAAATGGCCAAAGAGGGAAAAACATTTCCAAGTGCTGGTGGTGGAATAGGAGTCGAAAGGCTAGTTCGATTTTTAACCGGGATGCCTCATATTCGAGATGTACAAGTATTCAAGCGTATTCCTGGTGAACCAGTGATTATTTAATCGGGTATTAAATAGAATTTTGAATTGAATCAGTGTAATTTTATGCTAGAGTTATTTGACTTACTTATCAGTTTGTAAAGCTGTTGTTGTACCCAAGAGCAGGATAATTAAGATTATTTGGATCTACATTTCTCGTATGTGGGTATACCATCTTTCTACACTAATAATTCTATAGATGGAAATTAAAGATAATTTTACTTTAAGAAACATAATTAATGCAGATGAATGTGAAATATTCTTCCATTGATATCTAGCATATTTTTTTTTTAAACCATAAATAAATAGTATTAGGATATTAACTATTAATATTTTATCTTTGATTAGAATCAATCACATGTTAATTAATGTATATTCTTTATTAAGGGCTGTATAGAATGAAATTGGATGTTTTATAGTTTGTATTTAGCAATCTCGGGCCATGAGTGTCTTACGATCATTACCTTTTGCTCGTTTGACTGCTGCATCAAGTGCTTGTGAGAAGGATTTGTCAAGTGCTGTGAGTGCATCTCCACCTGTGTTTAATCCTTTCTTCTTTATGTATGCTCTTACTTTAGATTGTACTAGTAGTTCTACCATATTTTGTTTTCTCCTTTTTTAATTACTCTTCAATTAGTCATGATTTCTTAATTGAGGGGTATTAACAAAATAGATTGAGAATTACTAAGATTTAAGGGTTACGGATTACGTTTAATTTATTTTGATCCTATGAGTGATTTAACGTGAGATAAATGATATTTTTACATTCACCTTGTTCCAAATCGAATAGTTAGTTGTTTAAATCTAATAATTGGTATATTAATTTGGCACATTACCCGGGATTTGGCGTAATCCAGCTCTGATCAGGGATATGCCTAGTAGAACAAACCCACTTAACATTAATAACCAGCCGATAGTATTGGACGCAACCCAGTCAATTTTCTTTGTCTCAGGTACTTCGCCATCAACAATAATCAATCCCAATATTGAGAATATACCAAAAATAGCTTCTGTTAATCCAGTTGCAATAAATTCAGCTGGCGTAGCAAATTTAGAAATAGTAATTAACATCACAGCCCCTGTGATAAAAGTTGCACTGTACAATTGACTGTGAAACACATCTAGTTTCCAAGGAAATAAACTACTAAAAGTATCTGGCAAGACCAATAATCCCGTTCCATACAATCCAAGGACGAAAGCTGAGCTGATCATAATATACATCCAATTCCTTGGTACGGGATTAAGGTGTGTTGTAGGCATAGAACGATATAACCACATATGATAGGCAGCACTTGCTGGAAGAGATATATATAATACAAACCATCCAAAGATTGCGGCTGTTTTATTTGTGTCAAACTCACTAAATCTAATTGCGGAAATAACCAAAACAATAAATGTAAATGTAAAAATTGCTCTTAAAATTGGACGACTTGGGGACCAGCGAGGTGAAAGGAACATATATGCAACTGAAGCCATTGCTCCCAGATATATCGCTCCTAAAAATCGTGCATTGAATGGTGCTATTGCCCAAGGCCATTCAGGACGAGTCAATTCCGGAAAAATAAATAAACCAAAACCGACAATAATTAGTACTATAGCCTCAATCAAAGTAAAAGTTCGCAAGAAGGGTGTAATGGAGGGATTATCATTTACTGAAGTCATATTATAGTCTGCAAAAATCATGGTGAGGGAAGGTTTTAAGTTGCTATCTATTGATCGTTCTTGATAAATATGATATTTTATCAATTTTCTAACTTTAAATATGACTATATTTTATAATTTTTTTTAGAAAATCGATAATAAAGGACCTTTGCAAATTTTTAAAATCTACCAAGACATTTGGTATTTCGAGAAAGGCTATTATCACACTCTTTGAAAATCAAAGAGTCTATAAACTTTAAATAACAAATAATATAGAGTTAGTATGATACTTATGAATAAACGAAAATTATTCATTATTTTACCTATTAGCGTTTTCATATTGCTTTTAGGCGGTATAAACTATATGACTTGGGCTAGCGCTCATGAGTACGCAACCTTTTCTAGACATCATGATTATGATTTAACACCTACTGACCTAGGATGGATATACTCGGAGGTTAGTTTCAGTTCCACAGAGGGGATATCTCTCGCAGGGTGGTTTATACCATCTGAAAATATCACAGGAAGTAATCCTGAAAATTTTAATGCAACCATCATTATTGTTCACGGGCATGATTCAAATATGGGACACCTTAGTGTTTTAGCCAATGGCACAATTGAACAAGGTTCTTCAGTACTTCACAAGACCGGTATAACCCTTCATAATGCAGGTTTCAACCTTTTCCTCTTTGATATTCGTAATCATGGCCAGTCTGAAGATCTTGGACAGGTTTCTTTAGGTAAATTTGAGAGTGATGATTTATTAGCTGCAGTTGATTTCTTACAATCACAGATCCAATTTAGCTTGGATCCAAGTAGGATTGGGGTTTGGGCTGAATCCATGGGGGGTAGCTTAGCCATTTATGCGACTGCCAAAGATACTGGGGGTATTAAGGCATTAATAACTGATTCTGCACCTGCTGACCTCATTGGTCCATTAGAGCAAAAAATGAAAGCAGATGGAGTGCCTAAATTCACCTGGAGTTTTGTTAAATTCTGGTTACAACGAGAGTTGGATTATGATATTTATAAAATACGAGCTGTTGATGTGGCTGATAAAATTGATGTTCCATGGCTTATCATTCATGGAACCGATGATGATGCTGTTCACCATAAAAATGGTGAAGTACTATTTGAAGCTTCGAATAAATCAAATACTCAACTTTGGATATCTGGCAATTATCGTCATGTAAGATCATTTTTTGATCCAGCATACAGTGGAACTATTATAGATTTTTTTGAAAATAACCTTTGAATCATTATAAAATAACGACTGCACAAATAATCATTTTGTTATTATCCATAATATTGAGAGAATTAAGATTCATATATTGAGGTATAGACTTAAATTTGGCATAAGGATTATTGAAATATGGCTGAATTTAACCCGTTATTATTAATTGCAGTCATAGTCTCGATTATATTATATGTTGTTTTATCTGAAAATCAAAGAGCAAAAAGAAGGTACAAGATCAACAGAAACCGAATAGAAACAAATTTTTTGCAATTTTTTACGGAAGAAGGACTTCAGTCTCTGAAAGTGATTGACACAGACGATATTACTATTGAATATCATAATAAACAAGATCATTTATCTTCAGAATATATTGAAATTTCCCCTGAACTTTTGAAATTTAAATTCTTAATGAATCCGGTTCGCTTAGGAATAATAGGATTACTATTCAAGTATTCTGAATATCAACAATCAGAAATCAGAAAGGCTCTAGACATATCTTGGGGGCAATTTTCAGGTCATGTAAACTCTTTAGAAAAAGAAGGATACATTTCAATAAATAATCAATTTATAGACGGTAATAATTCGAAAATACTATTTCTAATGGAAAAGGGAAGAATAGAATTCCGAGAGTTGAGGGTAATCCTTAAATCAATCGTCAGAAACTGAAAATGATTAAGATGGGGAATTCAGAAAGAACATTAACAGGAACTGATTTACGGAATTATCTTTTGGTTATACTAATTGTAATATTAGGAATACTTGGTTATATAATTCTAACAGGATATATCTTTCAAGATTTTATGAATTCTTTAACAAAGTCTGAAATATATCCTGGCATTGCTACCTCGACTACTGTATTATTTTCCAGTGTTCTGTTTATACGAGCTAAACAGAATAATGTACGTGGAATTCGATACTTGTTAATCTTTGGTTTCTCACTATTCATGTTCAATTTGTTACAAATTTTTAGTTGGGATGTGGCTCGTGTCGATACTCCGTTTAAGAGACCTATTGGGAATGAAATACTTAATTTAGCTGACATGTTTCTCGCATTTGCAGTAGTATCTCTTTATTTGCATTTTGAATCCATTGAAAGTGTAAAATTTCATCCAGTATATGCTTCACTTGTTGGTCTATCTGTTTTTCCCATTGTCGTCGTGAATTTGTTGGTTATACTTACTCAGAACGAAGACTTAAATTCCACAATTGAGTATTTTTTGCCTTGGTTTTCAATATCGGTGATTTTTATAGTAATAAATGGGATACGAGTAACTTTACGGATTTATTTGTTCACAGATAATAAAGCAATAAGGAGGGGAACCTTGTCAATGATGACTAGTATTATTTACATGGCGATCGCTTTTTCCACACAGACTTTAACTTCAGATAATATCAATTTTGGGTTATTTGAGGCTGAAATACACCAATTGCTGTTGTTTGCAATTGCAACTTCTATGTTGTCGTATGCTTATATTGTGAACCCGTATTTTCTATATGCAGTGCCTTTTACAGTTTCTGAAATTATGGTGTATGATATTAATGGGATTCCCCTTTGGGATTATCAATTTTCAAAAGTACATTCCCAAAAACCATTACCCATCAAATCCAGTGCTTTGAATGCAATAGGTGCACTTTTACGAGAGGTATCCGGATTTAGTGGAGTTATGACTAATATAGGGTTTACGGATGGAAATTTACTAATTAAACATATGGATACTTACGCTCTGTGTCTTGTAACTGAGAAAAATTCTAGGATCATTACATGGGCATTTCAAGGGTTTTCAAGAGAAATAAATCCACTTATTGAAAAATATTTAGTTAAGCTAATGCGTCAAGAATTTTTAAATGAAGATGTAATCTATGCTAGAAATCTCATCACCAAGTACTTTCCTTTTGCAAGTGTGGATGATGTTTTAAGGTAAAATTCAAGTTGAATTGTCATGTTATTGTATCAATGAGAAATATTGAGTTTTTAAAATATTTTGAGTTATTAATTCCAAATTCATCATCCTAAAATTTACTAAAACTCTCAAAATATAATAGATGCAATAACTTATCAACTCGTCTAATTACGTTTCTAAGGACTTTGGTTTTCAAAGTTATGTATCATTTATAAAAGAAGATACCATAGTTGAATCATGAAAAAGATTCAAGAAGATATTCACATTTCAAATAGAAAAGAGAATAGACAATCTGTTAAACATTTTAATTACCAAAATGATATTTACCCTATTCATAACCGTACCTTTGGTTCACAAAATCGGGGATTTTCCTCATATTCAATATCTGCCTTAGATGCCTCAAAAATAACATTTGGTATTTTGTTTATTATAGTCGGGATTAGTTTCATCATATTTGGATTTATAATTTACCTTTTATTTTCACCTTTTGGTTTGATGATAACGATATTTCCGGGTTTAATACCTATTTTCATTGTGTATAATCTCCTTAATCGATTTATGGGTAGTTGGGATATGATAAAAGCAGCAACAATCACTACATTTCTTGCAGGTTTAATCATTTACATACTTGGATTATTGATATTTCTTAGTTTTTTAGGTGGGATGTAATGAAAGCAACTATCAGTACATTATAGTTAACTGATATTAGTTAAAGTTTAATTCGATTGTCTTTGTTTTACACTACATTTTTACAAAATGGGCATGTTCCGGCTGTATTAACCCAATTTCTAAATTCTATGTAATGAAAAAATCTCTCGCATAAGATACAATTTTTCACCTTATCATCATCGTAAAAGCTATTTCAACAAATTATACATATGTCATCTTTATAGAGACTTTTCACTTTATCCCAAGTTGGAATTTCATTAATTGGTTTTATTAAACTCAATTTTTTTGATTTTTTAGCAAGTTTTTTAGCCTTGTATTCATCAAAGTACTCATCAAACTGATCTCTACTCATTATCCAAACAACAACCAGACTAAGAAGGAAGTGAAACATATGAAAAATAGTTAATGTTTTATTAAAGACTAATCAAATATAATTCCGCCTAGATATGTATTCAAAGGTTAATCATAGAAAACTGAAATTTTAAAATCTTGAAATTATTGAAAGACAAATTGCCAATTTCAAGATATAAATGCACAAAAGCAAACATCCCCTCATTCAAAGTTAAATTGCTAAATTGAAGTGTTCCTAGTCATCTTCTCATATTTTTCAACTGAATCACATTAAATTTCCAGTATTACGTAATCCCACTAATTTTTTATATCCATCTCATTTTACTCTTACATGAAAAAGTCCTTACTGCCTATTCTATTTGTAATGCTTTTATCAAGCATTTCAGTGAGCTCATCAAATCAGCCCAATCATCTCTTTTTAGAAAATAATAATATTGATTACTCACAAAATGCTGGAATTCAAAATGAATTTCAAGAGGTTAATCTAGAAGTTGTAGAAGAATCATTTGATAATGAAATCCATGGTGATGATCAGATAAACTCGGATAAAACAGTGAGTATCAAAACATTTCAATCAAAAACCCCGTTAGAAGTCTCATTAAAATCCCCCTCATCTCCAATAGTTAATGCAGTCCAAGTTGAACAAACAAATTCTGTTTTATCTGAAGATGAAATTGATCCATATTTGGAATTTTCTAGCGAACTTAATACAACTTCAATCACAACTTACGATGAAACTGCTGTTTCTGGAGTTCAATTGACTTTAAATTTAACAGGAATTGGATCATTAAATATTTCAGAAGTACCCATTGATTATGTTCTAGCTTTGGATGGTTCTGGTAGTCTAGGAGAGACTGGATGGAACCAAACAATAAAATGGGCTATTGACTTTGTGAATTCTCTAAAACCAAGTGATAGGGTTTCAATTATTCGATTTTCAACTGGTGCATTTAATCTCCACTCACTAACTGATAACCAATCTCGAGTATTTATTACCGATTTGTTAAATCAAACAGCTTACCCTCGAGGTTGGACTCATACCAAAGATGCAATTCAAAGATCTCTTCAAGAATTTGATGCAAATTCTAATCCCTCTACTCCAAAATTTCTATTTATGGTAACTGATGGTAATCCTGCCTCAAATGGGGCTCCTCAAGACCCTTGTGTATTTGCTAATTCTCTACGACAACGTGATATTAGAACTCTAATTATAGGTGTA
Source organism: Candidatus Heimdallarchaeota archaeon LC_2 (assembly GCA_001940725.1). Next base: position 9,189 of record MDVR01000086.1, read on the forward strand.
GGGGATAGTTGGGATCCTAGAAAAATCGATTGTTTGGTTGTGGACTCAGATAACGACATAATACTGATTGAAGACTATGATGTTTTGGACTTTAATCCAGAAGATCTCTCTGCAATATTGCAAACAGTAGCAAATGTTACAGCTACTAATATCTTCTTAGAAATGAAATTCAATCCAAATATCGTCATCGAAAGTTATTCTGCGTTTTACTATTCACGCATTGGAAATAATTTAACTTGGACGATTGATCGAATAAAGGAAAATGAATCATGGATCGTTACATTAGACATCAGTGTTACTGGTTCTGGATTAATCCCCGTTTATACAAACCAATCAAAACTGATATATCAACCTGTAAATGCGACTACAACAACCGAAACTTTGGAAGTATTGTACCTTGAAATTATCACTGTTGATATTGTACCACCGGTAATTTCTGTACCTTCTGACATTACGATTGAAGCAATAGGTCCAACCGGATCTGAAGCATCATTCTCCGCCTCGGCAATTGATGATCGCGATGGAGTACTTGAAGTAACATGCTCACCTTCGTCAAACTCAGTATTCTCATTGGGTACTTCAATTGTAACCTGTTCAGCCACAGATACATCTGATAATACTGGATCTGCTTCTTTTAGTGTCACAGTAACTGATACAACATCGCCTGCACTGACTATACCTGCAGATTTAACCGTTGAGGCAGAAAGTTCATCTGGTGCAACTGTAATATTTACTGCTAGTGCTTTTGATCTTGTTGATGAAGAAATTATACCTACCTGCTTACCAAATTCGGGTTCGGTATTCCCTCTCGGTACAAATGTTGTTCAATGTTCAGCAACAGATGGTAGAGGTAATACAGTTAGTGGATCATTCTTGGTGGTCGTTGTAGATACAATTGCACCAACTTTGTCAAGCCCTGACGACATTACTGTTCTGGTTGGTTTGGGAAGTTATGAAATCATATGGGATGTTTATGATTATTTCCCACATCTATATGGAATTTATCAGGATGGTCTTCTCATAGATTCTGATAGATGGGTAAACGGTAATCCTCTTTCGATTAATTTGGACAGCCTAACTGAGGGGACTTATGTATTTAGAGCTGAAGTCAGTGATACTTCAGGTAATATTGCAATTGATGAAGTGACTGTAACCGTTTTGTCTATACCTGAACAATTTGCTTGTATTAGAGATATGATCATGAATTTAGGGCTTAATAAAGGTAATACAAATGCATTACTTGTGAAATTGGATCACGCTAAGGAAGATTTCGATAATGGCCTAAATGATGATTCAATTAAACATCTTGATACTTTGATCAAACATATCGAGGCATTGCAAAATCCTGGGAAAATCAGTCAGGTTGATGGATCTGCATTAACTGTTAAAATTAATCTTCTGATAATAAATATTCAATTATATAATGACTAATCAAAGTATATAATTATTAATTGAACCTAAATCACTCTATGTTTTCCACCGACATTATTATTCATGAGAAATTGGTTTCAGAAAAATTTAGGTTGCTTCCCTTATTAGTGAAAAATAATGAGTTGGACTATAATGCAGTGATGGAGGCAAGATTATTTCTCAACAAATTAACTGATGGACGATGGCCTACTGCTGATTTCACGCTCGATCAGAATCAAGAAGATTTGGAAGGCCATGAAAAATCAAGGGAAAAAAGAGAAGAAATCACCTTCTCAATATTTGATTCTTCTGGTGAAAAAGTTATTGGATGTATTTACATTCGACCTATCAAAAAAAGACTGGAGGAGACCATCCCGCAAACCGATTTTGAAAAATTGAATCTTCATGATGATTCAGCCAGTATTTGGTATTGGCTTGTTCCTAAAGCTGTTGACGAGGGGATTGAGGACATTTTTCTTAAAGAATTTAAGAAATGGATAGTGAAGGATTGGAATTTCCCTTTCATTGCTTATTTCCTATCTGATAAACCTTCAAAAATTGGGCATTACACATCAACATTTGAGAAAAATGAATTGACATGTTTGTATTCACTTGATGAAGAAGATAAGATTACACGACTTTATTTTTGATTCTTTTACTGAATTAATTCTTTCAGAATTTTTAAAAAGAAATCGATAAACAAATTTATCAGCTCCAAACATCAAACCACCTTTATCAGTCCCATTGAATATTTCTTATTATAACCTGTCTTCAAAGCAATTTTATCTGAACAGTAAATAATTTAAGCTTCAGATATTATTTTACTTAATGAAACTAGGAATTTATCTATTCAGTCAATCAAATTTTAATCCTAACAAAAAATTTGATACATTAATCGAACGAGCGAAATTTTATGATACACTTGGATTGGATAGTTTGTGGATATCAGATGGTTTGACTTCAAATCCCGATCCGTCAGAATATCCCCATTATGAGACCATGTCCCTTATTTCATCATTATCTCAACATACAAAAAATATTACATTCGGTACTTTAGCCAGTCCACATAATATTAGATCAGCTAGCTTATACTCTAAAATGATACTTAGTCTTGATCACTTTACAAAGGGGCGAATAATCGCAGGCATTGGTGTGGGTAATCCGAATCAAACTGGAAATCGTTCTGGAGTTAAAGAATTGAGTCTAAAGGTTAGGATGGAAGAATTTGAAAATTACATCAAAACGCTAAAGACCTTATTCAAAGGAGAAACAGTTACAAATGAAAATTTAGGTATTTTTGATTATCGTCCCAATCCACTTCCATACAGTAAGGGAGGCCCAAAAATACTAATTGCTGGGGCTGGGGAAAGAAAAACGTTGCAGCAAGTGGCAAAATATGCTGATATGAGTAATATATGGGGATCAAATGAAAATCTTAGTAACAAATTACAGGTTCTTGCAAATTGGTGTGACAAAATTGGTAGAAATTTCAGTGAGATTGAGAATACAACCATGAGAGCCATTGTTACAGGAAACACGAAGGAGGAAATTGATCAGGATATCCGGTGGTATATGAATCGAATGACTGAGCTTGGTCGTCCTCAACCCAGTTTGGAGGAATTCAAAAGAGATCGTTTTGTAGGAACAATTGATGAGGTTGTAGATCAAATAAGGATCGTCAAGGATATTGGAATATCCCACTTGATATTCACAATCAACACAGATAAAACACGAAAGGCTATATCTGCTGTTTTTGAAAAATTAAATACTTGAAATTGATCTATCACTTCGAAGACATTGTTTCTTTTTGGTCCAAGTGTAACATTCTCAAAAACAAACAATAAACGAATCATCACAATCAATATAAAAATAATAATATTAATATTCGAAAATCAAAATTTTTTTTATCGTAAGCGTTTTTATCATATCTACGAATGTATAAATTCCAATTTGATGAATCCAATAGAAATAAGTTTCCTGTAGGTAGTTTCTTTCTGATGGGACTATTCTATATCATAGGGATTTTGACCTATGAATACGGTTCTCTATCATCAATTGCACCAAATTTCTTTGCTAGGAATATTATTGTTCGAGATGTAAGATCTCAATTCGCATTAGTACCTGTTTTTGAATGGCAATGGCAAATTTTCAGCTATGGATTGATTCATTTTGCACTTGTCCACTACGCTTATGTCGGATTATTAATATTTTATTATGTTCAGGGTTTAGAAAAAGCCACAAGTTCAAAGTTTATCGTTGTTAGTTTTTTTATACTCTCTACATTGTGGCCTATAGTTATTGGAATAGTGTTTTTCGCACTTAATGATATTTTACCTTCCTCAAAAGAATGGGTATTATCACAGGGGACATATCTTGGATCTTCAGTGGGAGTTTGGGGTCTGATCGGATTATCAGTTACTAGCGGAAATAAAAGAAGGCTCTTCTGGTTTGGTATATTTTTACTTTTAATTATAGAATTTGCTTTGAAAATCATGCAGCATCAAGACGTCACATCTAATATTACTCATATATTGATATTTAGTTTCACTTGGTTCTTTGCCGGGAAATTTATTGAAATTGAAAATAACACCGGAAATATCGGGGGTATGAGCAGGTACAGTAGAAATGACGTATTACTTGTTATCCTAATAACCATCCACGCCGTTGGAATGATTTTCTACTTTACATATAAACTTGGGATCACTTGAGAATATACTCGGTTCCAAGAATCGATAACATAAAAATAAATAAATAAGAATTCTATAGGGTTTATGGCTATACAGGTCATTTTAGTGTCGATTTGGGAATATCTCAGTCCTTACCAATAATGCTGCCAATTTACAGCGGAGGTTATAATTATTATTTGCAAAAAATATTAGCGGTGGACTTTAAAACTGGGTATTAGACTCCAGCTAGTTGGTATAGAAAAGAATTATTCCACGAGATTCCAAACACTTCCGATTTTATTGAATTTTATCACATTTAATTTGTTATTACGCACTTGATGAAATATAATTTATTGTACTATTGCATTCTATAATATACTATGGCAACAACAATCCAGGTGAGTGACGAGCTCAAAAAGGAGTTAAAGAGCCGAAAATTTTCAGAATCTGAAACATATGAGGATATTATATGGGATCTAATTGAAGATTCACTAGAATTATCCAAAGAGACATTAATTGCTATCGAAGAATCAAAGAAAGATTATCTAAACAAAAGAACAATTTCTCATGAAGAGCTAAAGAGGGAACTTGCTTTTTGAGCTACAACATCCAATATTCAATCAGAGTAGCAAAAGAATTGAAATAATTAGATCATAAGACCACTGAGAATATCATCAAGGCCATTGATAGAATTAGAATTTTGCCATATGATTTTGTTAAGAAAATTGTTGGTACAGATTATTACAGATTAAAAGTGGGTAATTATCGAGTTATAATGGATATCAAAGGTAATGAACTTCGCATTCTTGTGATTTGTATTGGACACAGAAGAAATGAGTATAAGAAAAAATAATACTATTGCTTTTGATCATAATTAGTATAAACAAAGGAAGAGGAATCAGAAATTTGATATGTCATTACTTGTAACGCTTCTCGTAATATTGTTGTAATTGATTTTGGGAGAGTATCCCATCCCTTGTGATATATCCAGTAATGAATTCTGGAGCAGTAATATCAAATGCAGGATTGAGTAATTCTGAATCTTCAGGACTCACTCTCTCATAACCAGTTGGTGTTTTAACATGACTCACTTCATTACCATTCCTGTATTCAATTGGAATATCTGCTGCACTCACTGTATCCGGATCATAGGTTGACCAAGGCATTGCTATGTAAAATGGAATCCCAAATGATTTTGCCACTACTGCCTTCTCAAAAGTTCCTATCTTATTTGTCACAGTTCCATCCCTTAGTACTCTATCTGTTCCAGTTATTACCATGTCAATTTTTCCCTGTTGCATGAAAAATCCCGCAGCATTATCTGTAATGATATTGTGCTCAATTTCTTCATGCTGTAATTCCCACGCTGTCAACATACCCTGCAATCGGGGTCGAGTTTCATCAACGAATACCTTGAAGTTCACCCCATCTCTTTTTGCCAGTCTCATTGGTGCCAGGGCTGTACCCCAATCAACAGTTGCTAAAGCTCCTGCATTGCAATGAGTGAGTAGTGTCATACCTTCAGTAATCAGATGTTTTGATTGTTCCCCTATCTCAAGACATTCCTGTTCACTGTCCTTAACAATTTCATCAGCCAATTCAAGAAGGGTTTCTAAATCTAATTTGCTTTCATTTAATCTTGACAACAGGAGATCAATGAAAGATTCAAGATCCTTAGCAGTAGGTCTAGCCTTCACAATTTTATCACGTAATTCCTGTAGATTGATTTTGTCGATCTTATCCATATCCTGAGCTCCCAGAATGAGGGCATACAGACCCGTTGCTCCTATTGCTGGAGCACCACGCACCGTCATATTACTGATCGCCAATATCGCTTCGTCAACATTGTTTGCATCGAAATATTTGAGTGCGAAGGGTAGTTTGCGTTGATCTATTAGTCTGATCTTGAAGTTGGCTTCAGTTTTAATGAATTGGATCGTCTTAATCTCTTCCACACCATTTTCAGTTTTTATTTTCAAGATAGTTCATTACTTTTAACTCTATTTTTCATTTTTTCAGTATCCCACTAGATATTTTATTACTTCATCGTCTTTTTTCAACCTATGAGTGAAGTTTACATTGGAGTCAAATTTGAGAAAATAAATCATCGCTTAATTTTCTTAGTTTAGACTTTAGCGTTTAAACTATCTTGGTATATTTTAATTTCATTTTTTAGATAATTAGCAATTCTGTGTCAATCTTATAATATCTATCAGTTGACATACTGACGTAATTGAGAAGATCTGAGTATGATTTTCACTAAGAAAATATGAATTCAAGCAATCGAAAATTAGGATTATTTACAAGTTACAATCGAAACTACTATCACAAAATATATCTAAAAATATAATCATTCGCAAATTGAGTATCCAATTTAAGGATAGGAGTTTCAATGAATAAATCACCCAGTAGTTACGTTTCGATTCAACGGAGAGATGTCCTCCGTATTTCTGCCGTACACATTGGGGTTGGATTGAGCACGGTAACTATTTCAGGATTTGTTAATGCAGAGATGAAATTTCTAGGTTGGAGATCATCAACTATAACATTATTTTTCGGAATCGCAATTCTTTTTGAACTTGGTCGAATAATAATAGGGCTTTTACATGACCGTAGACCTAAAATCAAAGAATATTTAATTATTGGATCAGTTCTGAGCTTTTTGGGTTTGATCCTTATTCCGTTAAAAATAGGTTTGATTAACAATCCGATTTTCATTATCGGATTAGCCCTCTTTTATGGTGGAACTGCAATACTTACAACATTGGTGGATTCGTATCTAACTCTTATTTCTTATCCAAGAGAACGAAATAGAATATCCGGTATATTACAATCAGCTAGATTAATTGGGTTTGCAGGGGGTGGGATTCTAGGATCGATTACATATTCAAGATTGGATTTCAAGATTTTTATGGGGATGATTAATATCATCTTGCTCATAACAGTAATCATAACATTAGTCTCGATTGATTTAAAGACTTGGCAAAGAAGGATGAAAGAAATAGGTTCCGATTCTGTACACTTAGAACATTCACGTACCAATACTAAAGACAAAAAAAATCAATCTCTTGTCTCTTCAATATCCGATAAGAATGTGTTATTAATGAGTATTTTTCTCATACTCTTTTCAATTGGATTGTTCATGCAGGATTTTATACTTGAGCCATTTGCTATCGCAAGGTTGGATTTCGGAAAATCCGACGTGGGTAAACTTATAGCAATCTGGGGTATTGCAACACTTATATTTGTTCCAATAGGATCAGTACTTGAAGGTAAAATAGGTAAATTAAGGACAATTATTATAGGACAGACGATTGCGACTCTAGGGATGGTAATTATTTCTTTCTCTAGCAAATTTACTAATGTTACCCTTTTTTACTTCGGTCTAATCATTTTCTCAATTGGAGGTGGGTTATCAAGTAGCCCTGCTATTTCCATCATGTTGGACCTTTGCTATGTCAATTTCAAATATACAACCTTTTTATTAGGATTTTTTGGAATTATTATAACATTAGGACGATCAATTGCAGCGATAACCAGTGGTGTTCTTTTAAGTATAAGCAATGATAATTACAGTCTAATATTTTTTGTAGAAGCCGTATTTATCATATTATCATTATTTGCAATTTTTCCCATTTCAAAACGAATAGATCGACAGATGGTAGAAATGAATTTTGAAGATAAATTCCATCTAACAAAGCCTAGTTTAGAATTGTAAAAAGGGTGTATGAATTTTGAGTTTTATCTGAATAGAATAAATTCATATTAGTGATTTTTTTTTAAATCATCAACATTATTTTATACCTTTTAATTCGGTTGAATTAGGTCAAAGTTTACTCTTATATCTTTTTAAATTATGAAATTAATATTATCCCATAAGCCACTGTAATCATTGCCGTAAGTGCCAGCAATCCAGCAATTAAAAATGAAAAAAATGTAAAAATTATCATCCAATTACTTTTTATTGACTTTTTTAATATCATACTAATGAATCCAACTTGAAGAATTATTAATCCATACATAGGATTAGATGGTTGCCCAAATACAACAAATAAAATAAAAAATGAGTTTAAGGGATAAAGAACGAAACTATATGAAAAAATGCGATAGAAAGTTTTACGATCTATTTTGACATTAATTAGTTCAACAAACTTTGAAAGTAAATAACGAAACATTGTCATAAAGCTAATGGAATAGATTAGAGTACCGAAGGTTAGTAACAGAAGTACACTAAACTCATCTGTCTTACCAAGAGTAATTGTTAACACTATACTTGGGATGATAAGTGATACTATGAGTATTTTGCTAGCCTCACTATTTAGATCATCTCTCTCTATTACTTCATCAATTATACTATTATTTAGAGTTAACACTCCTAAAATCCTTTGGGATACATGTTGAGTTTGATTAATTTCCATCATATTCAATCTCCAATGCTAATTAACAAATAATATCACCATTATCATTTAAAGCATTAGCTAATCGAATATTTATAAGTTAATATGCACCCATTGTCTTGGAACATCAGCTCAGTTTAAGTGTACCCGAAAAATCTAGATTATACTGTGCAGAAGGAAATAGATGTGGCTGGCTCTATGGTTCGTCGAGTTATCATCGTTTATTTTATTGGATCTTCTACGGTAATGTTATCTATCTGTTTGAAGGAGTGATCGTGAGTTACAAGCTGCTTGATTCCCAATTCTTCCATTGTCGCTAAAATGGTTGCATCTCTACCCCCAATCCCCGTGTGAGAATATTCCGCTAGTTTTGTAACAGCAACAATTGTTTGTGACAAAGAAAAATCTTGAATAACAAGATCTGATTGTAGGAGTTTATCTACTTTCTCCCTTCCACGAATCGGACCTAGATTTTTGATCAAATAATGTGCTAACTCTATAATAATAACCGTATTAACAACCACCTTTGTAGATGAAAACAAAGCTTCAAGGTATTTTGAAACATTTTCATGTTCTTCAGCACTTTGATCAAAATAGTAACACCAAATATTGGTATCAATAAATACTACATTTTCCAAATCTCTTTCACCTTTAGTGGATCAATTTTGCTTTTTTTGACACATCCTTTAAGTTCACCAGAAACCTGAGATAAAGTCATTTTGGGTAAAATCTTTATTTTTCCTTCTTCAAGAATTATTTCTAATTCACTTCCAGGTTTCAAACCAAGCTTGTCTCTGATTTCTTTAGGGATTAGTATACGACCTCGATCCTCAACTTTTATAGTTCCCATTATAACTCCTAATGGGTATTATCGTGGGTATAATTATAATTATCTATTTAACCAAAGGCTATTGATCAAAAATTTTCAACTTAATACCCCAAGAATAAGAAATAAACCTAATCTTAGGGAATGAAGTCAGAACCGAAATATTCAATTTCCATAAACTGAACATGAAACCAACAAAATATGAATCGATAATTCAAGAAAACGAGGTAGGATTTCCTCCAACGAGAACGCAGATGGGTATAGAATAATTAGTGATTATGCTTTCACAACTTTCCAACTGATTTCGGAGGATTCGTATTGTATCTCCTAGGCTATGCTCAATATCTGAATCATAAACTGGTTATATTTCCATGTTAATCACATTCATTTATTAATTAATATTGACAACCATATACCGTGAGAAAAGCTAAACTAAGTTTGATTTTATTATTAATTGTATTAAATTCTACTCAAGTAAATAGCCAGATGTCTCTTACCTATCTATCCTATTCTGATAGCTTGGGTGTTATTTCTCTCACCGAATATTATTATTGGAATGTGACCTCCATCATGGATTTTAAATTTAATTCTGGATTGAATCCAGATGTAAATATCCTAGATGACGGATCTCATATTGAATTAAGGATTTCTCCACCATTTCCAAATTTGATGGAATCACATAATCTGAATACGATTTTTTCTTTAGCGGTTGATGATTCTGAAATTGATATCAGTGAGTCTGGATTATCAAATATTCTCTTGAATCTTCTCGTTACCCCTTCTGTTGGAATTACAGTTGATGAAGAAAATTTGGATTATTTGGAGTTAATTGATTATTATTTTATGCCAAAACTTTCCGAATTATTTGCAATTCAATTCACAGGAACCGTTGAGGTTGATTTTGGAGTAAATGAAGAAAACAATCTTTATTTTCTTGAAATTTGGAATATGACACAATATCATTTCTTCACAGTTACAGATTTTGGTCTCATCACCCAATATGCACAGCTCATAAATTGGTCAGGAGAATTTGTAGAATCAATGTTAATCACTCTAACTCCAATTACTAGTAGATCATATCTCCCATCATATTTTGATTTTCAACCGGAGTATAATAAATTCTTTAATTATACAGAAAGTAGTTACCCCGACATAACTTATTCAACTACTAAAACGGCTGGTACTGATATAACAACTACTCCGATCATTGATTCAACGGTAACACAAATTACAAATGGGGATGCGGAAAAAACGACTCAATCGGATTCCACATTACGATTACCCACAATGACTCTACCTTTGACTATCGGTTCAGTCTTGGCAATTTTTGTTGTAAATCGGAGAAAAAAGAAAAATCGGTTTATTAAATAAATTCTCTGATTGATCCTCTGAATACACAATTCGAAAGATAAATGAATCTCGAGAGTATTCGACCTCGAGAATGCTCAGTAGAGCCTCAGCGAAATATGCACTTAATTTTGATCCAATTATTTCTGAGAAAACATAGAATGAGATAATTTGAAATATTGAAAAAAACATTTAGACTAAGTGAAAAGCATACAATATATTAGGATGTTGTACTAAATATAGATGATGAAATTAAGTAAGATAGGATTAAAGAGATTTATCTTTAAACTATCTGTGATATTTTTAATTTTAATTATTATATACAATATCCTCTACATTTACATTATCCTTTCAAGGGTGAAAATAGATACAATTCAATCCTCCACCAATTCGATAAAGGTTCTCACATTTAATGTCGAATATGGTTTTACTGAATTAATTTTTAACCAAATCTCCAAAATCGATGCTGATATTGTCGTTCTTCAAGAGGCAAATTCAGTTTTCATTAACTCATCAGGTTATATGATGAGTCAAATCGCGGATTTGTTAAATATGTACTATTTATCATCAGAAGGGAATATGATTCAGTTATACGGACTAGTGATTTTTTCTAGATGGGAAATAGTTCAAAACAATTTCATTAATTATAAGGACCAACCAGGTACTTTCCCTCGTGCACTTGAGATCGTACAGATTCAATCCCCTTATGGATTGATCGAGGTAATGAATACCCACCTATCATTTCCTACATCTGTCTCGGCTAGGTATCGGCAAGTTAATACAATAATTGATCATGTTGACAATGATATCCCTACTATAATCGCAGGTGATTTCAACACACCCGCCTCTCTACTTGATCCGTCATATTGGAAATTATCTTCTAAATTTAGTGATGGATGGATCGCATCTGGTGGTAATTTATATACAGGGAGAACTTGGAACAGTGATATCCCACTTTTGAGGGTTGATTATATTTGGTTAACTAATCAATCGTCAATAATAGAGGATTCATATCAGCTTTATGAGTCGCCAGAGTCAGATCATTTGGGGTTTTCAGTTGAAATTGTTTTGTAATTCCTGATATTCAACTATAAACAAATTGAATTGGGCTGATGAGACGGATGGAAATGTATCCTACTCAATTACTTCTTAACCTATCCAACAAATCCCCCATTAAATCACTTACTGTGAGGATTTCAAGTTTAATTTTCTTTTTATTATTAATATCATAAACAATGTACTAATTATCATAAAGAATGTATTATTCCCCGCAAGAAAATTATTGTTAGTTGGACGTGTATCTGCAATTAAGATATAATTATCAGTAACGGCAATTTTATTTGGATAAATATTATCAAACTCAATAAGGGTTTCTAAGACATTATTTGTAAGATTGAGATAATATAATGAATAGATCGAATTTTCTGAGTTGATATAATATATAGAATCTTCCTTAATCCATTTATCCCTTATCGGTATCTTGTTAGTCATTTCTTTGCTTAGATTTAAATCAAGATCAAAACTTACGAAGTTGTTATAGGGGTAATCTTCTACAAAGAATACAAATCTACCATCTCGAGATATTTGAAATTGATCTAAAGGACCAAATCCATGATCGTATACTTGAGATAGTATGCCCTTGTATGTGTTGTTACTGCTGTTTTGCATATTATAACGATATAACCAGTATCTAACATCTTCTTCACAGGAATCATTACAACCGTTAGGCTGCAATTGTGCAAAAAATGCTATCCAATTGTTATTCGATGTTACAGATATTTGTTCATGAATTATAGTGAAATTGTCGAATGTTTGTGAAATATCTTCAATCAAATCAAATTTTATTATGGTTTCCTCTTGAGTTAATAGATCGTATAACACTATTTCAAATTTAATTTTATTCAATAAATCATCTATTTTCGGATTTAGAATTACTTTGTTCTGATAAATGTTCAGTGGGCGGTAAATATTGCCAATTTGAAATTGGGTTTCAACCTCCCATTTATCGTTTGATATGTCTACAAAATCTACTTTATTCTTTTCATCCTGAATATAGATACGGTCAGAGGTGGATGGGAATATTGAATTGGTAATCGAACAATCAGCTCCAACTCCCAAGTAATCAAGTTTTTTTTCTTGCACCTTAACACCATTCAAATCGAAGACTGTGATATAGTTATCAACTTCAGTTGAAAAAGAACACCCGTGGACAAAATTTATTTGTGAGAGACTATTTGTTCCCAAAAAAAGGATAATTAGCGCATATGTCCTAAGATTTCTCATTATGTACTATTGTATTTTATAATTAATTAAGGTAGTGTGCCAGAAATGGATCGATCGAACCAAATTAGCTCTTCCGAGTACCGTGGATGGAACTTGGCATAATTTTCTGCTAGACATAAAAATCGCTTAATGAAGTTAAATAGCTCCTCGGCTCTTATATTAAAAAAGTTGATATTTGATATTTAATTTACTGACTTATAATCGTCTGATATCACAAAAATATGAGAAATTAGTGCCTTTTCCATTTTTTCCTAATAGTGTAAAGTGCGAGTATGACCCCCATAGGGCAGCTAAATTTGAGGTAGGTTAGATCGATATTTTGAGATTCCATGTTAACCACTAAACATTTTAAATAGGAGATAATTCGATACTAACTGTGGAAAAAACGCCAATCGGTAAAATCGAACGTATACGAAGATACCCAGTAAAAAGCATGGCTGGGTCCGATATTAAAAGCGTGTATATCCATGAAACTGGCCTCAACGGAGACCGGATCTATGCATTCTATGATTCTAAATCCAATCGTCCTTCCCTTCCCTACCTGACAGTTCGTGAACTCAGCCAGATGCTGCTGTTCAAAGCTAGAATTGTTAACGAACAAGATACTGACAAATCCTATAGCATAGATCACAAGCCACAAGTCGAAGTTAGAGTAGATGCTGAAGATATCCCACTTTATGATGATCGTTTGTTAAAGCATCTTGAGAAGAAACTTGATACACAAAATCACAATCTGACGATAGATTATCGTAGATCCGGAATACATGATACCAAACCAATTTCCATTGTATCCATGCATAGTATCAATAAACTGGCAGAAGAGATGGGAAAGTCATCTCTTGATCCACTGCGTTTCAGGAGTAATTTCTACGTCCGGTGGAATAATAATGAGGCATTCTATGAGGATCAACTGGTTGGTAAATCTCTGCAAATCGGAAATGAAGTGGTGCTTCATATAGTTAAAAGTAATGTTCGGTGTATCATTATTAATGTTGATCCACAATCGGCAGAAAGGGATAGCAGTATTTTCAAAACGGTATCACAACGTCACGATGCAAAATTCGGCATCTATGGTGAGATCAGAACATGTGGGAAGGTTATTGTTGGAGACATAATTTATGTACTGGAATAATATGCAATCTTGCTAAGTAATATGATCCATTGTTTAATGAGAAATCTTGACTGAGATATTGTTTTTCCCTTGGGTAAGTTAATTTATACAGGTGGAACAATATAATAGAAAATATTAACTTCAAATAGATAGAGTATTACGGACCATAAGACAAAAATGCAAAAATCAATAATATTAATTTGAGTAAAAAACCCATTTGCATTCAAATTGGAATAATAATTATAAGATTTTCTCTGATATAGAGAAACTGTCAAAAATTCAGGTCACTAAAGGTTACAATTTTTTTTTCTCGTTCGATTGTTTCCTTTAATAATTAATGAGACATCAACTCCTTGAAAAATTATTAAGTTAGATAATCGATCGATTCCTGGAACATAAGCTCAGTCAATTATTTTCATGTTATAACCCAGAAAATTGAAATAAACGTAATCTTACAGATTGTCCTTTGAACGGAGGTTCCCGATTTCCAGCCAATTGAGCATGAAACCCACAAAATATGAATCAAAAATTAAAAAAAACAAGTGGGGATATCTACCAATTTGAAGATAAATGGGACGATAGTTTCTTCTGGTATTGGTGCTCAACAGATCAGGATTTCAATATTCAAAAGTCTCACTAAAAATAAGAACAGAGTGTAAATGTGCAATCATCCAGTTCTGAAAGTTATATCAATCTAAATTGTAGAATAGAAATCTTCAATTGAGCAATTAATGTCTCGCAGTATTTTTCTGATCAATCCACTTCCAATATCTTCACCCGGATGATTAGGGACTACTGTTGATCTTCCATCTTTATGTTTGAAAAAGACATGAGAACCTCTTTATCTGACTGGATGAAAACCTAATTTAACTAATCGTTTTGCCACTTTCCTGTATGATAATTGTCGAAGCTTCACTCAACGGTGACCTCAGTCTGATAAACACCAACAAATTTTGAAATATTATCAAATTTTCCATTTGTTTCCTCTAAATATAATAACACGGCCTCTTGGATACGTTTTTCTAATTCATCTAAGGTTTTTGCTTGAGTATGACATCCGGGAAATTCAGGAACATCCGCAACGTAGTACCCATCTTCAACTTTTTGAATGATGTAAGTAATTAATTTTTTCATTCCTTGATTTTAATAAGGTAGTTTAGGTTATTAAATATATTGCTTATTTTCTATTATTGTTAATATTACCCCCTTGAGTGCTTGAATTAATTAGAGATTGCAGAAATTGATATTACCTCTTAATCAAATAATTATATGTTTTCCAATTCAATAACAATCAAATGCACCAAAAATAGTAACTCAAGAGAAAAGTATCTCCAAATAGATTATCTAAATGGATTAATGGTAACATTATCTCGCCTAATCGTCTGAAATTAGTTAATTTCATTGCTTAAAATGTTGTATATACAATTTAGAAGATAAGTGCAGTATTTTTATTTCGATAAATCCCAATTTTGAAGAATTTGATCTATGTATTCGTGAATCTTGATTTTTTCAATCTTATCAGACAACGATACACTCTTCCCTAGTTGTTGTATTCTTGTTATTTCATTCTGCAAATTATTATATTCTCGTTTTATTCTTTTAGTAAGTTGTGGGTCTTTATCTGCTAATTCTTCAGAACGGACAAGAGATTCAAATGCTTCATCAAACTGACCTCGAATTAAATGAAATTTGCTCTTGATGAAATAAGCTTCCACACTCATAGTTTTAGTTTCTAGTTGAATAGAGAGATCGATAACCCGCTCAGTTAGCTTCTCTGCTTCCAACAAAATCGATTCTTCTTGTTTGATTTGCATCTCATCAACTAAAATACTACATAAATTAAATAATACAATTATTGCCAATTCCTTACTTAGGTTATCTTGTTTCAGGACATCCTCCAAAATACTTTGAGCCTCAAATAAATCTTTTGCTCGGGAACTCTTCTTCAGAGAGATTGCCACTGCAATTTTATTTTGAATATTATCAAATTTGACAGGTGGAGCCCCAGAATCATGACTTTCAATTCTTAGATTCCAAAGTAGGTTCAGACCTTCTCTGAATTGGAAAATAGATAAAAATAAAAGCACGGGGGCTGTGAAAACAACCCAAATTCGAATTGTTGGTAAGAAAATACTCACAATAATCAATGAAAAAAATGATGAGATCAACACTACACCAATTAGGAATGTCCGTGGAACGATCCTTTCATAATAATCAAGTTGCTTTTTGTTAATTGTTTGCGCTAGATTAATGGCTGGGATTCCATATTGACCTTCATCATTTTTCTTAATGGTATTAGCCTTGATTAAACGGTTTAGGTGGTAATAAACTAAACTTGGAGTAGAATAACCTAATTCTCTTTGAAGTTCTCGTACTCCGTGGAACCCTGTATTGTTAATCAAGTAATAATACATATCCATAGTTCTACCTTTAATTTTAGGCGGATTTTGACTGTCGAACTGTTCTGGAGAAATTGAATGTCCATCTATTACCACATTAGGACGATCTCCTGATTCAATAGTTTCTTTTTCTTTATGAGTCACAAGGATACCAATACTGCTGACAATTCTATCTAATAGTATAAAACCGGAAGTTAGCAATGTTCCAAATAAAACTGATAATGCGATTTTCGATTTTTCTGGTAAATACAGCTTATATCTTTGTATATTATACTTAAAACCATCATATTTACCAGCATTTTTCTTAACATAGTCAATACCAAAACCTAAAACAACAAATATCGATAAACCGAGAGTGATTACAATTCCCCATCTAGAGGATAGAAAGGATGGATTTTGAGTCTTGGGTAGAATATCAAGTTGAAGAGATCCTATGCTAACGCTTATGAATATGTCACCAGCTGTTTCAAATTCTATCTTTAACAATTCGGAATTTTTATTAAACTGAATCTCTGCTAGTTCATTATTTTCGATACTGTAAACTTTTATTTCTTCAAAATCTAATGTCGAATCTGGTTCTAGAAAAATTAGCATTTGATAAGTTGATTCACCATCTACTTGATCAAAACTAAATGCAAATACTTCCTTACCTTGGATTTCCCATTGTTCATTAAAATTATTAATAGATCCAGATTTTTGTACATTAAAATCCTGTTGTTCTATCTTGGTAATCCCAAGGTTAAGCCTTAGAGAGTACACGTTTGCATCATCTGTTGTAAATTCAGAACTGATAACATTCGAAAGATTTTCATCAAGATATGTGAATGATACTACATCTCCGTACCCTAAAGTTACATGACCCACAAACTCTTTCCTTATTGGATGAATCACGCCCCAGCTATCCAATTGAAGGTATGGGGCTTCACTCCTCATATGATCAGCTATTTGTGAATAAAGTAGATATTGCCTATTTCTAATCGCGGTACTTGCAATTGATTCATACAGCTTGTCTAAAGTTTGATTGGAGTAATAGCCATTATTAAAAACACTATCACTCCGTAAGAGGGCTGAATCCCTAAAAGGGTCTGGTACCGTAGAGAGAAAGCCACCAATCCAAAGATCAAAATCAAGAGTAAAAAATTTTTGCGCAATTTGATCACTGTCTGATTCACGTGTTATACCAATACCTAACAGTTCAAATGTTTCAATTATAGTATCTACAAGTGTAACATGGAAACCGTCATCTCTTGAAACAATTGTGATATTAAATCGATTACCATTAGAATTCAGTTCATATCCGGCTTCATCTAACATTTTAGAGGCTTTAAGCAAATCAAAAGTAAATTGGTTTTGCACCTTAGGTGCGTTGTTCGCCGCACCAGGAAAGACCGTATAGTTTTGATACCTAAAATCGTCGAAGGTTGCACCTAAAAACCCGTCAAACAATTCCTCATTTAATTTTGCATGATCTACAGCATAGTTTAACGCTTGTCTGACTTTGACGTTAGAGAAAATCGGGTTCTGGGTATTATAGATCCCCATTGTACTAACGATTGGTTCTTGTCTGACAATATAAGATATATCTGTCATTTCAAAATCATGAAAATAGAGAGGTAAAAGATCCAATTGATTATTCCTCATGGCTAATTCTTGATCACCATCTCGATAATCTATCATCTCAACCACCTTGAATGGGGGTACCCCTTCAAAATATAATTCATTACGATTAAATTTTTCTACAAACGAATTACTGTTGAATTTGTCGAAAATATATGGACCACTCCCGATACGGTCGATAACAGTTATACCAACACTTGCACTTGGAGCCGCAAAGTAAAGAGTAACAAGACTAGTTAGAAAAGGACTAAATGCCTTTACAAGCTTAAAACTCAGTTTATACTCAGAAAGTTTAGTGACCTGTTGTATACCATCAAGAAAAGCATAATGAAGGCTGTTTTCAGGGGTCAAAAGGCCTTTATTTTTCATCTCGATTCCACGATTTATTTCAGTCAATATCGAAGAAGTATCAAATTTGGTACCATCATGAAATTGCACATTTTCTCTTAGAGTAAATGTCCAAACAGTGCCTGTAAAGTCTGAATACCAATCAATAGCTAATTTGGGAATAAATTTCTGAGCATCGATATCATAATCGATTAACTGCGAATACACAAGTGGCCACCATGAACTAGTTGATATAGCAAAATGAAACCATGGATCCAATGCTCTCGTTGTCAAATTACTGATCGATCCAGAGCGTATCTGGGGAATTCTTAATATGTCTGGGGGTGTATTTGTTTCTTGTGATACCTGAATTCCTTCATAATCAGAATTTTGATTTGAATCTGAATTAACAGTTGTTATAAACAAAGATCCAAGGAATAAAACAATAATAATATAAAATTTTACTAATTTTCTTTGGGTCATTAATATATTACCCCATATTTTATTCTTCAATATTTTGTATAGAACACCTGTTCTATACTAGTTTAAAACAACCGTGCAGTTGATTTATTAGATAATTACTTAAAGTATTTGGAGAACTCTCGATCAGTTTTGTAGTCCACAATATACGAATAGAAATTTCCGAATAAAAGGTGAAGAATTATCCAAAATCAATGAATGAATTAATTTTCATTTAAACTGACAAGGTTTGATATCTCAAATTTAGGGTTAATTCTGAAAATGGAATATGAAATCGATAGAAAGAAAAGTGAATTGATCAATCTATTTTTTAGTTAAGAAATATCCAGTAATCATACCATAAATCAGTCCTAGAACCGATCCTGTAAAGATCCAAATCGGTATTTTATTGTATTCTGGCTTTCTATTTGCCAATAATCGCATTGCAAGGTTATATTTGTTATTAATTATATACAAAATCAATGATGCAATAAACAATGAAAGCATGCTAATGAATGGCCATATTATGAGATTATCAAATTGATCTCTAAGTACGAGTGTTTGAAAAGTAGCAATAACGAGTAATGATATCGGGAATGAAAAAATATGGCTATTCTTCAGACCGAATCTGCGGGTTGTGATAAGAATAAAAACGAAACTTGCACCAACTCCAAGTATTAGACCTATGAATGAGTAGAGTAGCCAATCTGTAGAAGTGTCAATGTGAGCATTCAATATATAGAACTCTGACAACATTAGTAACAACCCCACTAATAACATCGCAATCGCATCACCAACAATTGGGATTTTCAATCCTGCTGCAAGACCTACACCAAAACCGATTCCTAAGACCATTAAGTGTGTGACTGTCCAAATTAGAAAGAAATTTTCCAACATTCCTAATCTCAATTAACAGCAGAGAGGTTATAACTATTTATTGTGGAATATATTTTGTGATCGATCTAGCTTTTCTGTCTCAAGTTCAATAAAATATATCTAATGTTTAGGTACAATAATTGATTAAAGATATTCGGGCTTCATAAAATATTCGAATTGCGTATTAGGATGATAATACGCAATTGGTTCAAAATCGATCATACTCCAACGTATATGAATGAGAATTGACCTCTAGTAGATTGTTGTCATAATTATTTGGGAGTGATAAACCGATTGCAGATCCAGAAAGTAATAATACTAGCAGACTGGGATAAAATAAAGAATCAGCTTTTTATTCATTGTTACATCTCTAATTTTATCTTTTTTTGTTTCATTCCAAATGGAGAATGAGATCTCTGATGAAATAGGAGGTAGGGAATAATTGATGCTATAATTGTATTTTCTGCTTTTCTCAATGATTTCTCGGTAGCAGTACGAGAAACATTGAATTTCTGTGCCAGTTGCCATGTTTTTATAGATCTCGGGATTTTGTAATAACCCTGTTCATAAGCCTTTACCAGTACCTCAATCTGTCTTGCTGTCAAATTTTTCATGATCTCGTTTGTTGTCAAGAATTGGTACTTGTACTGGTCAATATCTAGATCAGTAATACTTAGTATTTCATATTCTGGAATTGTTTGGATATATTCCATAATTGCAGCTTGTGACTTTTTGTTCAAACTGATAATTTTGTAATATTCCCATCCGTTTTTGTATAATACTGGTAGTTCTAGTAGACCCCCTAATCTCTGAATATTAGGTGATACTGATTTTTCTGGATCACACATACATTCAAAATGAATGTAAGTAGTATTTCCATCCTCTCCCCCAACCGTTATCTCAACTGTATCTGGTTTTTTTATTTTGGATTTGACAATTTCCATTTCTTCATCACTGATTAATTTGGGAATGATCAACAGATCAAAAAAATCAGAACAGTAGAGATAAAGATGGAGGTCAAATATATTTGCTAGTTCTAGATAGGGACAAGGGTGTCTTAGTTTCATCTTAATCTCAAACATAAATTGATACCGAGGCTAGTATTGCTTATATCTATTATTAGTTGTTGGGTTGCATATGAACCCTCGTTAAAATCGATCGATCGGATTTAAGATATATTCATTAGTCTTCAGAGGTTGTAGGATCGATTATTGTGGCAATCTTGGAGACGCTATTAGCAGGAAATCCTCCCTTTTGTGCATGTTCTTTCACCATTTGTTCATTTGGTGCAATGTACACACAGTATATTTTGTCATCAGTCACGTAGCTTTGAACCCATTGGATTTGAGGACCCATTTCTTGGAGTACACCACATGACGTCTGTGATATACCCTGTAATTCTGCTGCAGATAACTTACCTGCACCAGGAATTTCTCTTTCAATCACATATTTCGGCATAATTTTTTCACCTCCTGTTTATTATTAGAGACCGAAGAATCTTCGCTTTTCATACCTATAGAAGCTATTATTTGATATAATGTTTTGGGTTTCTATAGAAACCCATCGCCGGACGATCGAGTTAAATCAATCTAATTGAATTGTGCGTATTATGAGCATATTACGCATTTCATAGAATTTTTAGCATTGAAGCTTTTGATATATTAAATTAGCAGAAATAAAAAATGAAAAAGTTAAAATAAATGAATTGCTATTTAATTAAATGATTGACTGAACTTGAGACATCCTAGATCGATTTGAATTTTAATTTGAGATTCATAATTTCATTGTTTGACACTTCTTCTTTCCTCCAATATTCAAAATATTGATACCCTGTAAATTTCAACTCATTATTTTGACTCAAACCAATTTTTGACGTCATCAACTTGATTGAAATGACGAGTTTTGTATTTTCCTTCATCCATTTCTTTCATATTAGCAAGGTCAAATCCCTTGTCATGAAGAAAAGCCATTTTCTCTACTCCGGCGTTGTTATATTTTGGAACGATTTGAGCTTTCCGCCATTCAGCAAGATTGTCACTAAACTGATGTCCAAATTTACGAACATCAATTAATAAATAATTAATCTTTATGTTTTCTGCGAGTTTGGCGTATTGTAAATTCTCATTCTGAAAATCCTCATCAGTCATGTTTGAAGTTGATTTCAACCATGAAAATTCTAATATGTTGTCTGAATGGTTATGGTAGAAAATTGAATAAGGTGATCGGGCTACTTCTTTTTTATCAGGCATGGTAATAGTTGTACGGATAAATATTAGGCTATCTACTAATTATCATTTTCAGTACTTTAAATACCAGGATGACAAATTATGGTAGTTGCAATCTAATGATTGTACACAGACAACTTACAACCTTTAGCGATAAAGGTGTGAGAGGACTAGGTAAGCATCTGCCTGTCATTTCTTCCTTTGGAAACATTTGGAAGATTTACGGAAAAGCCGGAAAAGTACCAAAAAATCATATTGATTGCCCTACCCTGTTTTTGGAAAAATAACAGGAATGCTGGTCCTCAGTTTACGGACTGAAAATGATCTGCCAGTAGTTAAAGATCACGGAAGAACTGACTTTGTTGACCCCTGTAGGGTGAGAAGCAGAAGGAGGCACCGTTCATTATGAACAGAACCTATTTCGACGGAACCTTTTTTGTGTTAAACAAAAATGGGAATGTGATGGTAACATCTGATATAGGGTTGCTGAACGTGAAGTACTCGTTTTCTAATAATACTAGTAAATGTACTTACAAAAATGATCATGATCGATATTTAGTAAGATTGATTTAAAACACAATGGATCAGTGAATAATGTAGGATATATATTATTCGAATTGATAGATCTTACTGAAATTAATTTATTCATGTAGCTTATTAGGTTGAAATTTCACATTTGAATTTATTTAATGAATTAACTTTTCAATAGGGAAAAGATTTCTGAAGAGTCCGAAAATAAGCCTAACCGCTTGATTTTGGAGCAATTCTCGATTTGCATGATGTATATTGTGTTTCAAAAATCATTGCCCCCTGTTTGTTTAGGATATATCGTTACACACTTTCGACATATTTCTTAGCAATGTCGATATATTCTTGATAATTAATTAAATCCATTTTTTCTTTAATTGAGGCCCCCCTACCTATCATTTCTTCCCATTTATGGATTTCGGATCGCATTCTCTTTTTTTCTGTTTGAATCTGTTTTGAATAGAGATTAATTTGATGTTGTATAGCTAATTCCTCAGCCTCATCGAGTAAATTATTTGATTCCACTAATTCACCGGTGATTAGTAAAAATTTTGATCGAAGAAGCATTATTTGTAATGACAGCACAAGACTACTGGTAATTTTTGCACTTTCTTCGACCCTCATGGTTAAATGGATGATTTCATTCAATACATCTTGTTCTCCATAACTTTTAAGCTCCTCAAGTAAAATTTCAACAAGTAAAATTGTGGCAGTATTTGATACTCCTATTGAAATTTGATCCTTATAGACAATATTTTCAAGAAGACCTTGTGCTTCTATCATGTTTTTAGCTTTCTTACTAGATTGAAGGTACATTGCCTTGAATAAATCTAGTATAGGTTTATAATGTGCGGTATCCCCTTCTTTTAATAAATCGACAGTTAAATCTAGATAGAGTTTCGCTTGGTCTCTATCTCCCATTTCTATATATGTGTAATATAGATTGCCTATTGAATAATGTTGAAAATGAAAATTGTTAAATTCATAAGCTAAATCCAATGATTCTTTTAAATAACGGATGGCATTTGTAAAATCTCCCTTAAGGGTATGTGTTCTACCAAGTTGTAGTTTGACAAAATATTTTGTGTTTGACTTAGAGTTAGGATCTTGATCTATCATTTTTTCAGCTTCATGTAAATATTCCAAACCTTTCTCAATTTGACCCAATAATGAATATCTAATACCTAAATTGGATATTAACCCTGGGATCCGCCCAACACGTTTTGATTTTCGATAAATTTCAATTGCTTTTTCCCAGTTTTTCATACTATCAAGAGTAGAACCTTTCTCAATTTGTATATTCCCTTTAACCTGCAAAAATATTGCATACCAGATTATGAATTCTTTCTTTTCAACATCAGCAAGTAACTCGTGAATCATTTCTGCTTCAATTAATACTTTGTCACATTCTTCAAATTTTGAATCCCGGTATAAATCATAAGCTTTGATTGTCCTAGCAATAAATTTATGCAATTCTGTCACATTTTCATCAGTATTTGCATAGATGATTGAGTCACATAATTCAATTGATTTGTCAATGTTTCCGTCTATTCTCAAAATCTCAGCTTTGAAAACAGTTTTGAAACTAGATTGATCCTCTGATAATTGATTTATTAATTTCGATGCAGCTTCAGTGTCATCAACTAATAGTAAATCTTCAATTTCTCTAAGGTTCAAGATAAGTGAATATAAATTGTTGTAATTAAAAAATCTACTACTGAAATTCGATCGATAGATTGATTGATTAATCACTCTTCAAAAATGATCAACTATATTAGTAAAATTATTCCTCGAATTTCTCCTCCAATAAGAATTTCAATCCTTAATCTTCAACCTTAGGATATTCGGTGATTTGAAATCTGTTCATGGAACAATTCGATATCCGAAAATGCATTCTATGATTATAAATCCAATCGTCCTTCCCTTCCCTACCTGACAGTTCGTGAACTCAGCCAGATGCTGCTGTTCCGCGCTAGAATTGTTAACGAACAAGATACTGACAAATCCTATAGCATAGATTACAAGCCACAAATCGAGGTTAGAGTTGATGCTGAAGATATCCCACTTTATGATGATCATTTATTAAATCATCTTGAGAAGAAACTTGATACAAAAAATCACAATCTGACGATAAATTATCGTAGGTCCGGAATACATGATACCAAACCAATTTCCATTGTATCCATGCATAGTATCAATAAACTGGCAGAAGAGATGGGAAGGTCATCTCTTGATCCACTGCGTTTCAGGAGTAATTTCTACGTCCAGTGGAATAATAATGAGGCATTCTATGAGGATCAACTGGTTGGTAAATCCCTGCAAATCGGAAATGAAGTGGTACTTCATATAGTTAAAAGTAATGTTCGGTGTATCATAATTAATGTTGATCCACAATCGGCAGAAAGGGATAGCAGTATTTTCAAAACGGTATCACAACGTCACGATGCACAATTCGGCATCTATGGCGAGATCAGAACATGTGGGAAGGTTAATGTTGGAGACATAATTTATGCACTGGAATAATATGCAATCTTGTAAAATAATATTATCCATTGCAATTTGCGAAACTCGAAAACTTGCTAAAAATACCTATTATTAATCGAAATCCATTAATTTCAATTTGAGATATTTAATTATGGTGAAAAACAAACAACCTTATTCAGGAAAAGAAATCTCGTACGATCTTCTTATTCCTGAAGAATGGGCTTCCTACCTCAGTCAAATCACTTCCAAACCGATTGATTTGATTTATCACCTAGTTGCTAAAGAGTTGTATAGACTTGGTATGATAAATATCGAACCTAAATTTAATGATTATAATGAGTTATTCAAGAAATAGAGTTATTCTCATTTTGCTTGATTATAAGAGCAATTTTCAGCCTTGCATAGTTATAGACAATAATCGATCATCGATCGGTTATCAAACTTAACAATTTTTGTGATTTGTTCGATTTCTAGATTCTCTAATTTGTCTTAGAGGAAAGTTGAATATTAGGAAAAAGGAAGAATTTATTGATTATAAGATTGTTCTAGGGAAAATCGTATCTAAATACGTTTCTGAAGATGATGCAGTTGATTTCATGAGTAAATTGTTAAAAGCTGAAAATAGGATATTGATGGAATTAACTACATATTCTATAATCCCCAATTACTATTGAGTATCTAGAACTTGTTCAAACTCAACTTGAACTAATCCAATTAACTGATGATCGATTGAAAGAGCTTACAAATTAATTGAGATTGTAGTGTTAATTTCAAAATATTAGAAATTCATAATTTAATTAGATTTTACGTTCCCAATAGGATACAGAATCATAAAATTCTAAACCAAGTTTTTCATACTTTTCTAATTTATCTTTTCTTTTTGCATTAAATGTTAGTTGGAAAGATTCTATACCATCTCTTAGACAGTCTCTAATTCCCGCAGCTAACATTTTTTCTTCAATTTCATCTGCATTGTCACCTAATACAACAACCGATCCCGTTAACGCGTACTTTTCTTCATTTCTTGAATAAAAAAGTAGTCTACCAACAATCTCGCCTCCATCCTTAACGATTTTGTGTGAAACATAAAAATAATCATCACGGAGAGTTTTCATTTGATTTAAAAGCCCCTCTATTTCATCAACACTGTCAAGGTTAAACGCTTTTACAAAAGCCTTACCTAGAGCATCAATATCTCTTTCATAATTAAATTCAAGAACATCTTCATGTGATGCAAGTTTGGCTAAGTCAAAGTCCTTTGTATTAACAGTTGCTGCCATTGTGAGAGTACTAGCGTGCCTGTATCCCCTCGTTTCTGCCATTTTCAATGTGTCTCCCCAATCAAGACCAGCTCTGCTCCTGAGTAATTGAACTCCTTTACCTTTAAGGGTCTTTACTGCAAAGTCAAATAATTCATCTTTCGCTGCTTCATGGCCTTCTTCTACAAAAGGAAATTCCAATCTTGCGGTCAATGGTTCGCTTTCTTTCATATCTAAAATAGATGCTGTTTGAAATCCAACCAAACGATCCCCTTGAAATGCATAATATTTTGTTTCTGGATCAATATCAGCGTATGCTTTCTTAAGTTGAAAAACAGAGGATTGTGCGCCACCTTTCCAATATTTGTACACAGATTCTCCAATTTCTACATGCTTAGGTAGATAATCTTCAGAATAAAATTTAATTTCATATCCCATAATTTCACCACCATTGTCTCATTAAAATATTTTTGCTCGAGGTCATATACTCATAGAAAGGTATAGGTGATCTGCCAATTTATCAATCGATTGAGGGTCAACTCAAATCATTGGTTAAGGAATATCCAGTAATCATAGCATAAATCAGTCCTAGAACCGATCCTGTAAAGATCCAAATCGGTATATTATTGTATTCTGGCGTTCTATTTGCCAATAGTCGCATTGCAAGGTTTAACCAAGAGAAATAGGGAAATTGCAGTGCTTGTATTATCAACAAATAATATATGATCAGGTTAAATCTGTTTCAGTTATTTTTTAGTTTCATTCTAATGATAGAAATTAATGGAAGAAGAGTAATTACTATTAAAATTGAAGAAGAATTCAAAGATCCTTCTTCATTTGTGAATTGTTCCGTTATAGTTTCTGTAGTAACCACTGGATGTAGAAGTAAGTGTTTTTTGAACTGATTGTGGATTGTCAATAAAATAAATAATCTATGAGCGATCCTTTCATTTACCAATCATTTGGGTGTTTAGTTAATAGTATTTTTTACCTTTTGCGAAATTGTCCATTGATAATCATTTGTCTGTTCGATAAGACCATCCGCTTGTAAATTTGAAAGGGCTAAGGAGACAGAACTCACATCAGTTTTTTCTTCTATTTGTTCAAGTGGGACAGGATGATTATTTACTAAAAATGACAATATCTGATATTCAGAGACCTGCAATAATTCAACTTCTGTTTTCATATCATCATTGACATAACCTTGCTTTCTAAGAATTTCAATAATTGATTCACTTAAAGTGCTTGAACCTCCAGTTTTATCCGCTAGATCACTAACCTCTGGTTGATCAGTTGATGGATCAAAAGAATTTTGTCTCATGTCTTGTTTAATTTCGCTGGAAATTGGAGACATAGGTTTTAATCCTGAAACGATTCTTCCTTTAGTACCTTCGGTTTTTTCTAAGCCCTTCGGTTGTGAGGGCATTATGGAATCTTCAATTTTGATGTCCTTTTTAACTCCGTAAACTAATGGGTCTGGTATCTCTCTTTTCTCTATCTTGGGTTCTGGAGAAGTTTCACTTTCGAATTCTTTTTTAATTCCGTAAACTAGTGGGTCTTGTATCTCGTTCTCTTCCATTTGAGGTTCTGGTGTTACTTCAAGAATTTCCGGTTGGAAAACATCAGATGAAATATTGACTTCAACTTCCTCTATAACTTCTGGAGGAGGGGTAAATACCGTTTTTTCAACTGGTTCTTCAGCTGTCGGCGTCTCTATCTCTTCCCTTCGAGGTTCTGGTATCGTATCACGAGGTTCTGTTTGCACAATATCAGGAGAAACACTGGCTTCAACTTCCTCTATAACTTCTGGAGGTGCAGTGAATACCGGTTCTTCTACTAGTTCTGCAACTGTCGGTGTCCCTATCACATCCATTTTAGGTTCAGGTATTGTGTCATGAACTTCTGGTTGGACAATATCCGGAGACTCACTGACTTCAACCTCCTCTATCGTTTCTGAGGGAGGGGTAAATACTGGTTCTTCTATTTGTTCTTCAACGGTAGGTGTCTCTATCTCTTCCATTCGAGGTTCTGGTGTTACTTCAGGAATTTCTGGTTGGACTATATCAGGAGAAACACTTGCTTCAACCTTTTCTATAACTTCTGGAGGTGGAGTAAATACTGGCTCTTCTATTTGTTCTTCAACTGGTTCTTCAACTGTCGGTCTCTCTATCTCTTCCATTTGGGGCTTTGGTGCAGTTGATTTAATTTCATCCAAAACCTCCGGAGTGGTAGTTACTATGATTGGTTCAACTTCCGTCTCTTTTTCAGTAAATCCAATATCAGATTTATCGATGTCCGGAATTTGTTCAACAGTAGGTTCAGTTATTTGAATAACTTCATCAAAGGAAACAGCTTTTATTCCTTGAAGATTAAGATAATTGATAATAGGGTCCTTGGGGATTCCTATTCTATCACAAATTTCTTGAATTCTCTTGTCCACATCTTTTGATTTTTGTTCAGATTTAGCAGATTGATATAGAGTTGTAGCCTGTACATAATTATCCAGTGCAAGCACCAAGGTTTTGTTGGTTTTATAAATCTCAGTTCCTTTCTTGACAAATTTCTCAGCAGCATCATTCAACAATAAATTTTGCTTTTCAGTTGCTTTGCCCTTATTGTAATTAATAATCGAATGTTTAAAAACTTCAAATGCCACTCTAGGATCTTCAATAACTTTAGCAGCTTTATAGAATTGATTTCCACTCTCCATCCAAGATTTATTACTAAGCTCTTCATCCTCTCCTAATTTGGCATACTGGGAAGCTAACTTGAATCTTTTCTCAGCTGCTTCTATGTCATCCATTTTCCGGGCCTCCAAGATAATTGATTTTGCAGAATCAGCAAATTTTTGGTAAGCTTCTTGAATGACCTTCTCTGCTTCCGCATCCTTTTCAATTTCGGTGTAAATTGATGATGACTCCTCGTAGTAATCCAGTGCTATCGTTGGATCTTCATTCGATTTTCCTAATTCCCGAAGTAATTTTGCCACTTTCAATAAATTTGAGTTTTTATTCTTTATCTTATCCTGCTTGGAATAACATTCTGAAGCTTGTTTGTACACACCAATAGCTTCAACCATATCATTCTTCTCTAATTCTTTCGCTTTTTTCTCTAATTCTTTACATTCCTCTGTCACAACTATCACATATATTTTCCGCAAGTAAGATTTTAGTGCTTTGTCTCAATACTTTATCTCATATTGGAATATTAAACTAACGTACCCAATGTGATAAAATGATTAATCGATTGATCTTTCCATTGACCAGATTTTGATTAAACAACATTTGATAATTAACTACAGATTGTTCGTTTGGGAAAAAATCATTCGATCAGGTGAAAATTAAATTCAATATAATGATAACAAGATTATTATTTATGCTTTATTCAAAAATTAGCATCACCTCCAATTCTCCAACTTCACAGCTTTAGCTAAATTGTACAGTAAAAATTGAAGAAGGATCTCCTTCTTCAATAAATTACGTTTCCTAGAATTGAGATTTCTGTTTCCAAGTTTGATCTCACCAAATACTTGTTCCACAGCAGATTTACGTCCATGCTTGAATGTGTGTTTCCATAATCCTGGTGAGTTTTTATACAATCTGAGGCCTCGATCTCGGGGTGTATCAGTTCCATGATCTACTGCATTGGATTTTGGTTCGACGATATGTCGAACACCCAAATCAGCAAGATCATCCGTCAATGGTTTACCATTGTAGGCTTTATCGCCAAAATTTCGATTTATTTTTGAGAATAATCTTGGTCCTACTTTCTTTATCAGCTTCCTTCCCTCAGGATAATCATGTTCTGGAGATTTAGACCAATCTACTGCCAACACTGTTTTAGATTTTGTAGAAATAATAATGTGAAACTTGTAAAAACGCTTTGATGACCTTTTAAGTTCAGAACTTCTGTATTTGATATACCTCCAAATCGACCCTACTTTGAGTATAAATCCGCTACTATCAATAGCAGTGTCTTCATCTGACTCAATCAATATTCGGGCTACCTGGGTAATCAAACTCTTGATTTGTTGGGGAGGTAACGATTTCCAGGCACTATACAATGATGTCTTCTTTGGAGCTGCAACAGCTCCAAATTCCATCAAAATGGGTTCTATTCTTTTGAGTTGAAGGGCATATTCTTGCCAAGTAAACTCAAGACTGGCTCTTAAAAGCCCTAAACATATTATTAACCATCTTGGCCATTTTCTCGGCGCACCCTGAGGATTTAGGGATTTTTTTGGATCTGGGAACCTTGCTTTAAATAAATTCTTAAGTAAAGATAGTTCATTTTGGAAGTTGTCTGGATCTAATTTGACTAGTTTGAGCACGAATCAAGTTAGTCTAGACATTTTATGAATCTTTCAAATTTTCTGTTAAAAAGAGTAAAATTTCTCTAGTTACCTAGACTTTTATCTAGAGAATTTTTGAATTAGGCATATTTAATTAAATGAATAATGATATTTGAGATAATATAATCGATCATTCTAATTCAATCTTCTATATTTGTAATCTATTATTGGTTTTAGTATCTGTGACAAATGTATGAGTACTATTAACAGCTATTCCCCTTGGTGACGTCAATTGACCATCTCCAGACACAATACTGCTAAATTTGGTAATAAAATTACCTGCTAAATCAAAAATCTGAACCCGATGAATGGGAGAAAATCGATTGGTTTCATCAAGTGAATCGCTAAACCAGTCTCAAGCTTATATGGGCTTGAAGAAGTAATGTTGTGAAATCTCTATAAGTATAATGAGTAAATAGAAATTGATTGTATCGGAAAAGATGAGGAGAAATAAACAGTACTAAAATATGTGCGATTTGCAATATGAGAAACACAAAAATTGCATTTATCTATATCAATTTCAATAACCCATCATCTTTGAGATATTTCTCCTCAATATTTTGTTTATTTATCAATTAGATCTGATTTATCATTTTTTTAATCATGGACCATTTCAACGGTTTAACAGTAAGGAGAATTTTTATTAATATACTTTAAATTATATAGTTGATGAGCAAAGCATCCATAATTTGTGAAAGTTGTGGTCGAGATAATGAATTAGGTGCAACATTTTGTATTGAGTGCGGAACAAGTATCTCAATATCTAAATTAGGCAAATCACTCAATCTCGAAAAACAGGATCCACCAAACCCTAATTCTACCAATATTAGAAGATCTGAGGATCAGAATGATGAAACATTTCAATCTGAATCCAAAGCTTCATCCCCTTTTTTCATGCGGTGTTGGCATATGATGAGAATGAATATGAATCCTATGTTCATAATGATGCCAATCATGATTATTGTGATGGTTTTTATCGTTTTCAGACGTTTTGACTATTAGAAAATTCCTGGAAAACCACGAGGTTATTTTCTTACTGGATAATAGCTAAAGGTAATGTGTCCTCTAGGATAAATTGATTAATCGAATTTATTATTAATAACAATCTTTGAATTTTCACTAATTGATCATTTTTAAAATATTGAAAGCTCAGACTTTTGAAAGTCAAATAAATAAGTTTATCGTTTTTTTAAATGTATATAGAATATATATAATAAGATCCCGGATAATAAGAGTCCGAAAGTAAATAATTGGTAAAGTGTTGGAATCTCTTGTTTAAGCTTCATAAATCCCTCTGTGAGCATTGTTCCTTTAATGTTGATCACATAATAAAGCGAGGTGTTAAGAGTCACCGAATAATCTATCCCACTAAACTTTTCTTCTTGATTAATATTAATGACAACTGGATTATCGACCTCTATACTAATCAACAGTCTAAAACGTGGTTCAAAACCATAACTCATTTCATAATTATTATTAGAATTTAATTTGATAACCTCTCCACCTCCGTATGAAGGTATTAACTGAGGAAAATAGTAGTACGTGAAAATCGCACTTAAAACACCAAGAACTATGAGGAAAAAAGGAAAAAGAAAGTATATTTTCTGGGTTTTCATGAATTAAGCTCAACTAGTACTCGTAGTACACAAATAATAAGAATAGTATTGATTATTGGTCACCATCTTTCCACATTCCAAGAATACTATTCTGGATTACCAGAAAACCAAATACCAAGATTAAGATAACAAGGAAAAATTGAAATTTATTAATTTCAATATATTTTGGAGATTTTCCAACAACTTCATCCCAGTCTACCTTATTATCATTTTCCTGATCAATCAAGTCATTAAAGGATTCATTCATTACTTATTATATTACATGTGATATTAATAAATATTATTAGTAGTAGCGAATATTAAAGAACAGTCCGATATTGCATTCAGATATTGATCTTGTTATATTCTTGGATTGTACTGAAGAGTAAGAAATAGATGTTTCCCAACCAATTGCCCTCAAAACCGAGGTACCCGATTTCCATTAAGCTTAGCAGGCAACCGACAATGTACGAACAGATAATTCCAAAAAGAGGTGGGGATATTTACCAATCAGAAGATAGATGGGTACAAAATTAGTTTAAATTATGCCTTAACAACTTCCCAACTAATTTCCTCTGATTCATGTAATTTCTCTTCTATTGATTCTATCTTCTGTAAGGCTGATCTTGTTAAATATATTTCATTACACTGTGTACACTTATACGCTTCAAGGTACTGAATTTCAATAGGAGGGATTGAATCCAATTTAAAGTTAGTTGTTGCTGGAACTAATTTGCCAGAACACTCAATACATTTCATATATCTGTTTCTCCTTTTATTCTATTTTTTAATGTGCTATCCCATAATTTACTATCTGGTATGTACACAGTAATAATGATTAGACCTTTTTCAGACGGTGCACATACGATATGCAAAGGCATATTTGCTTTATCAAATCCTAATAGTAACACACTTGGATAAGGTCTGTCATCTTCATATACTTCAATGATATCGTCATTATTAAATACTTCCTCAATTCTTTTTAAATTAATCCCCCTTTTCCGAATGCGGTGATAAGCGTGTTTTTTTATTAAAAGATCTTTTTCAAACGCTATAGATAATTCCTTTTTGTTAACCATTAAAATGAACTAATTTTCTTACTTCTAGGTGAAGATAAATAATTATTGATGCTAAGGTAATTGCAAGACTGTTATTAACTTCAAATAGAACGACATTAATTATTAGATATAAATTCATCTGATTTCAATTATTTTACTCCAGAATAGCTGCGATTTCCTCTCTCTTATCTACCACGTTTTGCAATTCCAGTGCGTCATCTATGCTATTTTCAGTTAATTTTCCATGTTTTGTATCTTCGATAAAATCATCTATATTATCATAATTCCACTTATCAAGTATTTCTTTTATAATTGCGTCTAATTCTTAAATACGATGATGGATCAGATCTTTTGCAAGAGCTTTATCAATTTGTATAGTCAATTGGCATTACCTGTGATGTATTAATTTATCATTTGGATTTACAGTACATAAAATAATGTTATTCCTAATATAATTTTGTTGAGTTGCGAATGGAATTATAAGAATTTAATTCCTTAAACTTCAAACTTAGGATATCAGGTGACCTGAAATTCTCATAAGAACTCAATCGGCAGCATTTTTAATAATAAATCATCTATATTTTATATTTTGAAATTTTCAATTGCCTCCAGATCTCTACAAACTTACACCACAAGTTAAGCAAAAATTTGAGTTTTTTGGATTATTTGAACCACAACCTAAACACTCCATTGAACGAGGAGTAGGTTGTTTTTTTGTTCGCCTTTCATCAATAGAGCAACATGTCGTTTTGTGCGTTGTCTTTCTTCCCACTGTTTTTTTCTTTTTTCTATTCTGTGTTGACGCTTGTCTTCTCTCTGTATTTGTTTCATCGTTTCAATATCAGGCAAAATTATAACATTTTCAAGATTCGACTTTTCCAGTATCATTTCTATGGCTTTTTCAACTGTAGCCTCAGTTTTTAAACAAAAATTCGTAGGAGGTTTATTGGGATTAAATCGATTAAAAGATTTGATGTTAAAACAATTAACCCTTCTTTGAATTTCAGTTATATCTTCGTATTTGATTTTATTGAATTTGTACTTAGTTCTAAAAAATCCTCTATCTAACTCCTTGACAAACTGATTTGACATTATTAGAACCTTATTTGAATCACAGACGAAAATACCAATTATGTCATCCTCAACCTCTTTATCGAAATAAATAGCGTTCAGTGTATTTTTAGATACATCACCATGAATTGGCCACGTAATGTTTGTCCCTTTGGGTCTATTAATTCTGTTGTCTTTAACCACTAATGTTATCAGATTGGTCTGTCAAGTTCCAAAATTAAGTATTGTTAGCGATAATCGGTTTAATGATTAAATAAATACAGATTGTATTAGTGAATATGGAGAGGTGGAGGTAAAGTGGTGAAATTTATTTATGGAATAAATCGTCTATTATCTCTCAAATAATTTATCATAGGGTCATTCCACATTCGCTACAATATGATCCTTGATAATCATCTCTAGTACCGCATCCTCTACAAAAACGCGCTTTTACTTGAGTTGTTTTTTCTTTATTTAGTCTCGTAGTTTTAACTGATCTTGTTTCATTAATATCAATTGTTTTACGACTTCTCAAAAACCAGAATGTCGCACCAAATAAAACGACCAAAATAACTGCAATTATTATCTGAGTACCATTTGTAGAGTTTGAATCTCCAGATAATCCAAACACAGAAATCGAATTATAATGGACATTTTGTGAGGGCTCTAAATTATATCCTATTACGGATTCTTGCATCGCAGAAAACTGTTTTAACATAGAAAAAAGTGGAATTACCATTACATCTTCTGCCATAAGATTCTGTGCATCTATTTGAGCAGTTGCACGAGCAGATGGATCGGTATTTGTGAGCATGGTTTTCAGATACGAATCCATTACTGTAGAGGTATAATTAGTACCCAAACTAAATGCACCCGAACCTGCAAATGGATCAATGTAATTACTTGGATCTGGATAATCAAACCACCAACCCTCTCGTCATATTTTGATTTTCAACCGGATTATAGTAAATTCTTGAATTTTACAAAAAGCAGCTCAACTGATATCACTTTAACCACAAACACATTCAGTAATGATATAACAAGTACATCGATTAGTGAAGTGCCTGAATCACCTGGGGATAAAGTAAGTACGACTCAATCTGTGCCCACAATACAATTACCCACAATGACTCTACCTTTGACTCTTGGTTCTTTCTTGGCTATTTTTGTTGAAAATCGAAGGAAAAATTAAATCAAAATATCAATTTTGATGTTTGTATAAAAAATAATGTGGAATGACAGATTACGTTACCAATTTAAAAAATATGGAAGTCGGAGATAAGTGGAATTAAAAAAATAGTTAGACTATATGAAAAGCGGACACTATATTAGTATGGTGTGATAAATATTGATGATGAAATTCAGTAAGATAGGATTAAAGAGATTTTTCTTTAAGCTATCCGTAATTTTATTAATTTTAATTGTTGTCTATAATATCTTCTACATTTATATTATCCTTTCAAGGGTAAAAATTGATACAGTGCAATCATCAACTAATTCGATAAAGGTTCTAACATTTAATGTTGAATATGGTTTTACTGAATTAATTTTTAACCAAATTTCGAAAATTGATGCTGATATTGTTGCTTTTCAAGAAGCAAATCCTGCTTTTATTAACTCATCATTTTACACAATGGATCAAGTAGCTGATTTTCTAAACATGTATTATTTGCCCTCAGAACAGAACACGAATCAAATATACGGATTAGCGATTTTCTCTAAATGGGAAATAACTGACAGTAATATTATACATTATAAAGACCAACCTGGGACTTTTCCACGTGGACTTGAGATTGCACAGGTTCAATCTCCGTATGGATTAATTGAGG
This sequence comes from Candidatus Heimdallarchaeota archaeon LC_2, assembly GCA_001940725.1. The sequence continues at coordinate 45,286 of MDVR01000086.1, forward strand.
TAATGAATACACACCTTTCATTTCCTACATCTGTTTCAGCAAGGTACCGTCAAGTCAATACGATTATTGATTATGTCAATCAAGACATTCCTACTTTAGTCGCAGGTGATTTTAACACACCGGCTTCTCTATTAGATCCTTCGTATTGGAAGTTATCTTCAAGATTCAGTGATGGATGGATCGCATCAGGTGGTAATCTATACGCTGGAAGAACTTGGAATAAAGATATCCAAATATTAAGGGTTGACTACATTTGGTTAACGAATCAATGGTCTATAATTGAGGATTCAGGTAGGCTTTATGAATCCCAAGAATCAGATCATTTGGGATTTTCAGTTGATATTGTTTTGAATTGATTGAAACAGATTTGGTAGATTCGGTGTTTCCATATGAAGCATATAGAAAAATAGTCTCCTCTATCAACCACTAAGCCTTGAAATATCAGATGAGTTGTCTTATAACTTTAATCAATTTGGGGATATCTAATTCTGGAGTTCTAATTCTTCTTTAATCAGCTGTTTCAAGTCTATGGCATCATTCTCACTTTCAACTAGTAATCCATTTTTTGATTGTTGGAGAAAATCCTCGATGGAAGTTGTCTTCCATTTCTCCAAGATTTCTTGAATTTCTAATTGTATATTGCGTAATTTAAACAAAGCTAGGTCGTTTACTACATCTTTGTTAATTTCGACATTAGCCATATAAATAAATGATCTTTACAATTACATCAACCTATTGATTTTAAGATGGATTTATTCCTGTTTCTTAAATCGAATTTTCTGGGGTGGGTCAGTATTTGATAATTCAATCCGAAAGTTCAAATTTAGGATATATGCATTCTGGAATTATCATATTAACTCAATCAGGTTCATCTCTAATAATGAATCATTGATTTTCTTCTTGGATATTTTCAACTTTTTCTCATTCAAAACTATTTTGAAGGATAAAATGGCACAAATAATTTTTTATATTAAGTAATTCTAAGTATATATGAGATAGACCTATCCAAGTTATCAAATTAGGTGACAAGCAAAATTGAATCTAAAACCCTTCTTGATTTTATCAATTCTAATTTCATTGCTTATTATTCCCACAATTCTATTTATTGGTAAAGAAAATAAGTCTGGATCTTATGATTTTTTGGCTGATACACAAGAATTAGTTGAGATTGATGGTCGTAAATACAGAATGGAAGTAGATTTATACCGAGACTTTATGACAGGGGTACGTGCAGATTCATCAAAATTACTTGCTGGTATTACAATTGTAGCAATTGACGAAGAAACGTTTCCAATATTGCTTTCTCTAGACAGAATATGGATATTTAATAAAAACACAAGTGAAGTATGGGAATCTACATTTACTAGCCAAACATTTGAAGAAGAGAAACACCTTTATCGTAAAGTCGCCCGTTACGGTCCAAAGTGGGAGGTTGGGGGTGTTGTTGATGTGTATGTAAGAACTATCATTCAGTTACCGTCTAACATTTTTCATCGAGTATTGTATTATCTTAAATCTTCAAACCAAACAATAGGTGCTGTTTATTAAGTAACTCCTATCCAATGGCCATCGGAATATTTCTCAAATTACAATTATGTCAAATGTTATAGGAAAATGTGACAAGTACTTTGGACTTAAGTATACAATTGATATTTCCATGAAATTCATTACTACAAGGGTCATTGTCAAGATGAATAACAACCCAAAATGAATTACTTACGACAATTTTCAACTGTTACCAGCAGAAAGTAAAATAATTATCAAAATCTGCCATACCCTTTATATTTGTAATAATTTGCATTCTGAAGAAATAATACAAACAGAATTCAGATCTTTAAATAGCAAAGTATGTATTTATATTGTTTATCGACTTCAGATACCCAGCCGATTAGTATGGGATGTAAAAAGTATTTTGAAGTGATTGACTATCATCTCCATAATTAAAATAAAAAAATTCAATTCCAAAAATCATATACCTGGTGTGACGTTCACTTATCCGCCACCCAAGTTGAAAGGCTAATAATTTAGTCTTTTAACCATCATGGCATATTTTGTCATGATAGAAGAATAGTGCGAATAGCTTTTACAGACCAGAATCCATTTTTATCAGAAACAAGATAAAGGCTTAGAAATATCAATCTAGAGTGTCTCAAGTTCAATTAAATCTCTAATGTTTAAATATATTAATTGATAAAAAAAATTCGAGCTTCATAAATTATTCGAATTGCGTATTAGGATGATAATACGCACTTGGAAATTAATGATTCACATGTTGTGATTCTGATATAATAACCAGTACGATTAATAATTCTTAAGTCAGTTAAATCATATTCTAGTCTTTTATTCTGTGATGAAAGTGTATATTATTATTCGATCGCTCGAGTTCTGAACGATAGATCAGTCATTAATTTGATCATCGATCTTAGGTGTAACCTCTTCCTACAACGCATCTTTGAGTTTTGGTAAGAGATCTTCACGAAACAAATGAGACAGATAATCTTTGATTATTTCACTTGTTTCCTGTTTAATAATCGATCGTTATAATTCAAAAATTGAATCAGTTATCCATCATTCGGACGTCATTAGTAGGTAAAATTGATTAATGAATTCAACTATCAAATAACATGGGTTTTGCTTCATTTCTGTCATCATTTATACCAGGTATGGGTCAGATACTAAATAATCAACCAGTAAAAGGGATCATTTTCTTTATTGCAGTGGTTTTCTTTTTCTTTCTATTCTTTCCACTTGCTTTCATAATTTGGTTTGTAGCAGCAATCGATGCTTTGATCTATACAGACCCAATGTATAAATTTTATCCCCCACAAATGCAACGAGAGATGATTCACCAACAGATGATGCCAGCTAGACGCCCAAGAGATTTAATTTGTGCTAATTGCGGTTTTCAGAGAAGTAATCCTAATATTAAATTTTGCGAATCATGCGGGAAACGGTTTCCCTGATGGCAACAATTAGAAATCAACAAAAACCAGATTGCTTGTAACCAGTGTTATCTCTCAAAAATGTTTTTTAGAGGATCGGAAGATTGATTGATCGAGAAAGATGATTTATATCATTCTTTTGAGTTCTTACTGTGGGAAAATTCGAAAAAATTTTGCTATTTTTGTTGATCATTTTTGTCTTATTTTTATTCTTGACGGCTCGATCGATTTCTGTGTCTGAGAGAGATTTGATCTCTGGTTTGAACATCTAGACTTTGAATCTCTCGTTTTTTAAGAATCTTTCGGAAAATGGGCGATTCCTGGGTCAAAAAGTTGGTTGCAATACTAGGTTACCGCAGATCGATCAACAAAATAGCTCTAATTATACAATTATTAGATATCTGTCAAAAACCCTTATCAATTTTTTAACTAATTCTTGATCAGTATTTTTATGAAATCTACCTCAATGATCTTTATTTTATTTAGTTGTATATTGATTCTAGCGAATCTAAATACGGTCTATGCATATTCTGAGGAAAAAGGTATAGAAAATTATGATGTTGTGGATCTTGCACTCGAGGGAAGTTTACAATCAACGGGGGAAGTTTTTCAGACCACTATAAGATCAGAATTTGAAATAGGTCCAGATTCAGGTTTAATTGAAGGGTTTTATGAAGGAGTATTAGGTATGAAAGTTGGTGAAGATAAAACCATTATTGTATCACCTGATAAAGGATATAACATTCCAGAAACCGCTCCAGGAAATCTATACAATCAAACACTCATGTTTGATGTCCACATTTATAATATTGTAAAAAATATTAGAGATTTACAAACTACGACAACTAATACTACAAACTTAACTAATGGCACTTCTTTCTCATCAGAAACTGAAACTGCGGAAATATTTGTACAACAGTTTTTAGCAATCAGCATGTCTACTCTATTTATATTACAAAAATTTTATACTCGCCTATCAAGATTCAAACATCGTTCGATGATCGATCCTGTGAATTAACGTCCTTATTGGAACCAAATATTCAATTAGGATATTATTTATTTTTATAGATTGCATCATTCATTATTATACACCCAGTACGACGGAAAACCGAACTGTTCAAATTTGATATAGACAACCTATTACTGATGACAATTGAGGGAAATAAAAAAACTATTCGAATGTATTATGAAGCATTACAATCACAGGATTGGAAACTTTTTGAATCCACAATTCATGATGATTTCTATCAATCGGGTCATGAGCATAATCTTAAAGTGAATCTAGATTATACAAAGACCGGATTTTATAATTTTATAAAACTTCTAGGCTTCGACGAAGATACTCTATCATACAATTTCAACAGTTACACAAATAAAAAGGAATGGATCGAATTGAATAAATGGGTATCAACAATTTTTATAAATTGGGATTTTGATAGAATGGTTGCGGAAGACGATAAGGTTTGGGTATATAGATCTGTTGTACTAAATGATCCCCATACGCTTGGTCTAGAGCTCAATGCTTATGTAGAATTTTGGATGAGAGATGAAAAAGTAATAGCAAACTTAGGTGCAGGATTATATTTACAAACATTGTTAGAATATGGTTCATTGGTAATGAAGAGAAATCGAGAAGAAGAAATAATGCTTTATCTCGAATCTCTTCATCAATGGGGGCTAATTCCCAAAGTTTCGTCTATTAAAACATAGGTTCGTTTCATTCC
>MDVR01000087.1 GCA_001940725.1 Candidatus Heimdallarchaeota archaeon LC_2
GTTTCTGGAAATTTAGAAACATGTTGGTTTGAATCTCAATAGTGAATGGTTTGACTTTGACAGTAACATACTGGGTACCTCTGGTTATTTGGTGCTCATTTTTCTCATTCATTTCCTGTAGTGCAATCTGAACAGCAGGTGTCTTGGCAAAGTAATCACTGAATTTCTTGTTGAGAGATACCATGTGCTGCAGATCCTCAAATGGAAATCTTTCGTCTTTCAACATCTGTAATTTCTCATAGATTAACCGTATCATGAACTGTTTGGCTTCTTCCAATTCGTGTTCATTCTGAACCATTTTCAATTTCTCGGCTACTGTATGGAAGGTTCCCTTAATGAATTCAGCTGTATTACTCTTTTTGATAGCCAGCCCCTTGATTATGATTTTATTGTTCGTGGTAATACCGAAATAATTCTTCTTACGGCTAGAAAGTACCATAAAACGGAAAGTGTAATCCAAACCTAATTCAATACCAAGATCGATAACAGACCATTCAGTTAGTTGAGCCATCTGATCTTTAGATATCTTATGGACGAAAATGGAATCTGTATCCCCACCAAGTACTACTAGACCCATTTCTTCAGCCAGTGATTTAGCTTTAAGTAACATTGATCTTGAGATTGCAGTGGTAGACTCAGCAACTGGGGGGCAATAAAGATAGAAATTGGGAGCTCCAAAAACTCCGTAAGAGGCATTGATAAATACTTTAAGAGCTGCTTGAATTGTATTTCCCAATTCTCGCTCATCTGGAACCTTCGATTTGCTCATTGTCTTGTAGTAACGAACCCGTATTTCTCTAACAAAACCTACTAGAGAAGACATGATACCAATTCTCTTACGACAGACCCAATGTTCTAAATCGGGTACAAGGTTGGATTCACAACTCTTGTGACCACATCTCATAGTCTCATATGATAAATTGAAATTCTTTATGGTTGATGGGTAAAGTGAATTATAGTCGACTACTGATACATCCCAGAATACACCAGGTTTAGGATCAAGTACAATTGCACCTTTAAATCCCTTACCATCAACTAGAGAATCCGATTCAAATGACCCTTTTTCTTTAATCAGAACTTTCTTCTTGGGTAAAATCAGATTACGTCTCTCATGTTCAGCAATGATCCAATTTAAAATCCATTTGGATATTGGGGCTCGATTTACATAGGCAAGTGATAATCTGCCTACACGCATTAAAATAATCAGCAATTTCCAAGTCAGATTGTTATTGAAGGTTGTTAGCTGCATAGTAAGCTCAGCATCTCGGATATTATATTCAATCATCTCTGCCCTTGACATCTCATCAAACCAGAGATCATGTTCGATTTTTTTCCTTCCAACCAGTGCTTCTCCCACATCCATCAACCTGGACCGAGAGTACTTGGCACCAAAGGCATAGAGTCGAACAGCATTATTAGATAGAATTCTGTACAGATCAATATGAATAGAGTGAGTAAATTGCCATTCCTCTCTAAAGAAAAGATATCTGCCCTTCACTATGGGACTCTTGATTCCCAGTCTTTTGGATCTATAAAATAAATACTGTAAATCAAAGCTATCACCATTGTATGTGAGGATGGCAGGATAATTCTTAATCTCCTCATAGAATGATAATATCAGATCCTTCTCCAGAACGAATGTTTTGATCTTGGGCTTGTATCCCAGTTTTTCTTCAATTTCAATTCTCTCATTTCTGGTGGGTTCAAAGGCCAGAAGAAAGATGGTACTATTTCCCTCATTGTTATTGGTTGCAATTGAATTGATAGGGTACTCCGCCTGTTCTGGAATGGGAAAATTATCACGAGGAGATGCAACTTCAAGATCAAAAGCAATGCGTCTGATATCTGGAATTGCATCCTCCATGATTGGCATGTTTTCCACACAAAGATCAATTATTATCTTACTATCTCCCAATAATAATTTCTTGATCTCATCAGCTTTGGATTTCATCTCTGCATTATCATTCTTAGAAATCTTTGTGATCTCATTATTGCTAATTGAAATCCAAGTTCCAGGTATCAATCCGGTTTTGTGAAAGTACATCAATTGTACAGGTAGTGGGATATGTATCTTACGTCTTTTTCTATCAAATTCGTTAGTAAATACCTCAATTGACTCAAGATCAGTAAGTTCAATGGTTTCAACCTCCTTATCAAATAATAAATCAGTTTTCACAACTATATCAGCATTGAATGGAATAGGCACGGAGGGATCTTTGTGGGTATAAGTATAATAATTGGTCTTGGTAATCCGAGTATCAACATAGCGAACCAATTTTTTTTCAGTTGGATCATAAATTATCATGTGATAATTTTCCATTCTATCTGTGGAATAGCATCCATCAAGAATGAGACCTTCTTCCAATTCAGAAATGATTTTAACATCTGACCATGGATTGATATCTTCAGATCGGAAATCCGATTCTGTATTGTATTCCGAAGTTATATCAACCACCTACACAAAGTCCCAAGATGGATGAGGCTCAACTACATCCTTAATTGAATAATTACTAAAATCCAAAAAATCTGATAGCGGAAAGACAATGATAAAGGAAATTGATAACGGAGTAAGACTGCTATACATGAAAAATATAAATAGAATTTTAAAGAAGAAAACAATTCTGGAAAATCCATTGGCATTGTATAATAGATCGAAATCATCCAAATTAGGGGCAATATTGAGAAAGAAGAATAGCTTGAGAATATAGAAGAAATAACTGAGTAGCAAATATCTCCCGAATACATAACTTAACAGAAGAAAGTCGAGATATGTATTGAGGGTGAGCATGAATAACAGAGGTATAATCACTCTGGACAGTACAATCACCTCAAAGTTCTTGGTGTTAGGAAAATACCGATCACTGTATTCGATGGATCTATTTCTTATTCCCCTCACATAATCATCAAAGTAGTTTCTGAATTCGTGTGGTAATGCAAATGTGATAATGTATCTGATGAAATGAGTAACTAAAGAGAGTTTGATTAGAATCTCAATAAACAAAAACAGATCAAAATTGGTTAAAGGTATCATGTATTTGTCTTCACCCCTTGGTATGAAATTACTATTTCTAAATGCCGATCATTGGCAAGGATATCATCTTCAATCTTTGGTGATATTGCATCAAGTGGGGTGAATGAGGTATTCTCCATGGGTACACCTGTTACTTTTTTCTCTCGGAAGAACAATCCCACGGTAAAGGTGGATAGGCCTGTTAGAACCAATAGAGGTAATAATTCAATATTGTATTGGAACAGTTGGGAAAGAAATCTCACGGAAAGCCAGGAGAGCACCACTCTTAACTGAATATTTTGTAATAAATGAATTGCAAACATATTATACTGATAATTATGTGATGAAATTTATTTAAGTAAACAACCTTTGTTAAATTAATAGTATTCTAATATAATAGATCAACCGATATATCATGAATTGTTGAGTATGATTTTTGATTGATATATTGATGAACTTAAAATATGTAACTTAATACTCTCATACTTCTCAGATGCCCCGAAATAATGAAAAACAATGCTACTATAGAGAACCTTGATTAAATTCGGTTAACTCTGTCTTTGCATAAATCAATTAATTGATGATTTTCCTTATTTATTTGTGAATGAATACTCGATTGAATTAACTCCAGATCTCAAAGGTGTTCTCGATAGCCTAATTGAAAATACTGGAATAACCATTGATGAATTAATTACCTTGGGATTATTTCTTTATCATCCTGATATTTTTTTATTATTAAATCAAAATAATATTGAAAATGTGAAACTATGGCTTTTCTTGGATAAGACTGAACAAAAATGGTTGAGGGAAATTTGTGAATGTTATAGCAAAACAGAAAATGAGATTCTCCTGGAATTAATATCTAACAACGTTTCTTGATATATATCAAGGAAATGAAACCGACAATGATTCCCAATGGCTCAATTGACAATAACTGTTCATCAATTTCAACGTAAATTCCTACATTATCATTATTATCTAGTAAAATTGATCCTCCTAAGATATCGCCTGTATTTTCAGATATTTGTGCTGTGTAACCAATTCTGACAAAATCCACTTTATAATCAGTAAGAGTTAGTGCCCATATGAAATGCAAAAATGGTGCATCTTTTGTTAAAGTTTCTGATAATTCATGCCCATCAAAAGGTGTGGGTCCATTTTCTAACGAGTCGAATAAAAGCAATTCAAATGTAAGGTGTACTTCTAAAACGCTCGAACCAAATTCAATAACTTGAACAATTACAATGAACGTAAAATCTTTGAAATCTTCCTCAGTAACCTCAATTGAAACAAAGAATGTACTTCCAAGTTCAAGTTCCTTTGCCTCAGTTTTGAAAGTTGCTCCATTTACAGGAATTGTAAAAAGTAGTATTAGAAAAATTGAAAAAACAAAATATTTCATTTTATCACAATTCATCAATATTTCTTGATATAGGCTGTTTTTTTCTCAATTGCTTTAGTATTTTGTGAGCACAGTCTACAATAGTTGGCAAGTTTTTCGACCTCTATTATACAATTGTTACATTTCACATCGATAGATCAAGTACTTCCGCGACTTGAGAATTATCGATTTGTATAGCGATTCGATCGATCGAACAAAATTCAGTTTACTTTAGAATTGGACAACTCAACCACCTTTTTTATTGATCGGAATTGCTCTTGATAATTATGACGACATGACCCTTTTTCAGTCCTTTCTCAACATATTCATGAGCGGCAACCAGTTCCTCTATAGGATATTCCTTGTCAATAATTGATTTGATAGAACCTTTCTCGACAAGTTCTCGGATGTGAACCAAATCTTCAGGAGTTTCCATTGACAGGGCACATAATACTTTCTTACTACCAATAATTTTTGTCCGTAACATTTGGAAAATCTGTCTCATCTTGAAACTGGCCAGGACATAGGTTCCATTCTGAGTTAACGATCCTTTACAATGTGAATACGAACTCTTATTCATAATGTCGAGAATGATATCATAGCTTTCTCCATTTTTAGTAAAGTCTTCTTTAGTATAATCAATTACATTATCTGCACCCAGAGCGGCCACATATCCCATTTTCGTTGTACTGCAAACACCAGTAACTTCTGCCCCGTAATACTTGCTAAATTGTACAGCAAAGTTGCCAATACTACCAGAAGCACCATTAATGAGCACCTTGTCTCCTTTCTTGATATTTACTTTTCTAAGTATATTCAGTGCTGTCAGAGATCCATAAGGGATTGATGCAGCTTGTTCAAAAGTCATATTATCAGGTTTTATGCTGACGATACCATTTTCAGGCATACATAGGTACTCTGCGTTTCCACCGAAGTTTTGACCACGATATCCAAATACATGATCTCCTTTCTTAAATAAAGTTACATCCTTGCCTATTGCGTTGATTTCACCTGCAAATTCACTACCCAGTATTTTGGTTCGTGGCTTTCTGATACCAAAAACAAATTTAGCTGGAAGCCAGAATATGAAAGGCATTGAGAACTCGAATGGGGAGATTTTTCGGAAGTTTCTGGCCCATATATCCCCCGTGTTTACTGTTGTAGAGTAGATCTTGATTTGGATTTCATTATCCTTTGGAATCGGGGTTTCAACCTCTTTGAGAGTAAGTACACTTGGTGGTCCATAAATTGTCTGAACTACAGCTTTCATGATTATTCCACCAAGTTACAATTAATTTAGACATTTCCTTCTAGATCCTATAAATATCGCGCAATTAAGTTACTAGAAATATCCTATATGGACTTATGTGGTAATATGTAATTAATCTCGATACATGATCTGAAAAACTAACTTTTCTTGTATGTTCAGCTAATACTATACAAACGTCACCGTATCCTCCAGTTGCTACACTGGAATAGTATAATACTTGTCTCCGCTAGGAGAGTATTGCTTCCTTCCACTTGGTTTATTCGAGTAAGCTAACTCGACCAAGATGGGATTTTCATACTTTTTGACCATCGCAAGATCATTCTCGAACATCCATCAAGATTTGATAATCTGACTAGCAGTTCGTTACGACGGATACAGGAACAGAAAATCGCTACTTTCTTTTTTACTGTATGTGGACTTCCTTTTCTCTTGCGAGATCCAGCCTTCGGTGTATTCTCAAAATCCTTATTGGTTTAAGAAATCGACCTAGTCTCACTTTATTCTTACACTCATCTAATATAAACAGAATGACAGTATATTGTAAGTGAAATTTTAACAATTTTAATAATTTCACCAATTCTCAATTGAAAAACTAACTTTTTTGTTCATGGATAAACTTACGAATTTTGTTGGATTGAAAGACTCACACTATCATTCACACAGTGCGTGGGTTTCATAATTCTCAGATCTTTCAGATTAATTCAATTACATCCATTTCCAAGAGTAAATCATCTAAACCACTTTTGGTAAGATTTCCCATATGTTTTTGATTAAGTAATATGCGGAAAATCAAAACCGCACTGAAAAGTAAGAAATAAATGTATCCCAACCGTTTACCCTCAAATCCGAAGTCACCTAATTCCATAAGGCTGAGAAGAAATCCCATAATATATGCTAATATAATACCTGCAAACAGATGAGGATATTCACCCAATAAATAATATATGGGAACCATTGTCTCTTCGGGTATGGGGGCACCTCCCACAAATAAAGCAAATAATAGATAATAATACCAGACATTTATCCAGAATTCACTTAGATTTCCCTGTTGAATGTAAATAATGAAGTCGAGATTGTCTGCCTTGTTTATCCACATAAGATAGGTCAAGTAGAGGGGGAGATAACTGATTATGGAGATCAAGGCTATATCCTTGAAGGTCATGCGTCTTCGCTTATCAGGTGACATTGAGAAGGTAAACCCAGTCCTTCTATCCGAGAGTAAACTTCTATCGGTTTTACCTACAAAGCCTGGATATTTTATTCCGAGAGACCATCCTCGAAGTCTAAGGAAAAGAAACATGATTCCAACCCGTAAAAGTGTTCCAGGAAGGGTAATAAGCGCCGTAAAGGAACGTATTTTTTTTATTCTATAATAAGAATTGTTTTTCCTCGGAAGACGTCTTCTCCCAGTCTTTTGGTCGTGATATGAATCATGACCAAGTCTGAAGATAAAAGCCAAAACAGCCATTATCCAATTAAGTACCCATCTAAGAATATAGGGAAGTATCATGAGTATAATGTAAATAGTAACAATACTGTCAGCAAAATTAAGTGCTTCATCTAATCCTTGTATCATATAATATTATTAAGCATCAAAATCTATATAAGAAAAGTAAAAAACTGCTTGATCCAATTATCTGACAAAATCCTTCTCCACCAGATCATAGTTCTTGTATGCTAGAATTTCCTGATATTTTCGGTAATCAACATAATCAACGATTTTGTAGGTAAATACGGTTCCTATGAAAACCATTATCAGAATATATTGATTAGGAGACATTGAATATTCATTCTTCGCATAGAGTGATCTATCTGTGAATATAGCTTTGATTTTCACAGAAGCGGTTATATTGATTAGTCCTTTATAATTATTGGTTGAAATTGTGATTGTTAGTAATTGGCTATCTTTAATTTTTGAAGAGATCTTATATCGCTTTGATTGATCGTTATTTAAAATTGGATCCTCGGTATCAATTGCATTATTACCACTTTGAGAGATAAGTACTAATTTATCGGTATCTTTATTCTCAAACTCTAGATCAAGATAAATGGAGATGGGTACTTGTGTCAAGTTTAATGAATGACCCTGTGGAGAAGAAAAATAAAATGGTAATAATCGTATTGGAAGAAAGAGAAATACCTGTCTAGTATCAAAAACAGATGACGTATGTTGCATTTGAATTGTAGATGGAAAAACATTGGTGGTTAGAGTCAATGCCTTATGAAATGAATCGGCGAGTATATTGGGAATTAGATAACTTGATATCTCATAGTCAAAAAATATTGTTCCATCTTGTTTTGTTCCTCTCTGGATCTCCAATTTAATATGAAGTGAGTAATGAAATAGAGCCTTAGTTGAATCAGAAAAATCATCAATCCACTCAACATAATCACTTGTAAAGCCCTCAATGTCATTCAGATCTCCCAAGATGTAGGAAAATTGTATTATTTCGTCTCTTAATGCGTTGTCAGATAATACTTGACTGCGTGAACCAAGTTTTAGAGGTAAAATATCGTCCAGATAAATCTCCTGGTGCAGAATGAACTTATATTCTTCCATACCATCAAATTCCAAATCAAAATCGGTGATGTTTATTTGTCCGTATAAACCATGGCGGAAGGTGAAATCAGTTATAGTAGCAAGAGTAACAAATGTACTGTCGGCACTAATATCCACCTGCACTGGTCCAAATCGGGATTGTTCGAGATGTGGTGTTACATCCAAGTCCATTTCTTCAATCTGGTTAACGTTATGACCTGAGGTGGATGGTACTGTTACTAAAATTAATAGTAGTATCTGTAAGAGGATTGTTGCTTTGAATTTCATGCTAGCTGCTCCCTTCGTTTCCTAGTCGAGGACTTGGTTTTCTCTTTGTATTGCGTTTCAGGCTGACGTAGATTCAACATATCTTTTTGTGCTTGGTATGACAGCATTAGATGATCTAAATCTTGATAAATCTGTGATTTCAACTCATCCAATCTCATTGACACATCTGGATTATCCGCATAATTAACAAATTTCAATATCCATGTCAGATCAAAAAATGGATCTTTTTCATCATTACTCATCTTATAATTTGAATGCTGGTACTGGTTTAACTTATGAATAAGAACTTCTGCTTGACTGTTCTGTGTCTCTACATTCATAACATTACATATATCATTGTAGATCTCTGAAATAATTTTTCTTGATATTTCGATGTCGTCAATCCTGCCAGCATGAGAGTCAATTATTGTATCTATCTTATTCTTGTATCTTTTCATTAAATTATCATGTAATGGTAGCAAGATATTATCAGGTAGTTTTGATGGTTCGAAGAATATTTTTTCCTCAAATAGATGTTTAAGACCATCTCTACTCATCAATTTAAAAATCTCCTCACCTTTTAAATTTGACCAGTACTTGAATAATAATTGGAAATCAACAATTTCTTCATGTGTTTTCTTACCAATGGCTGGAAGTTTTTTCCAATCAATATTTATCTTGATCAATTCACCTACAGTGGATGTTTCAAGTACTCCCGTTAACATTTTCTTGGTTTTAGTATTGAAATTGAAAAGAGAAATTGGCAATTTCTCTAAGGCAAATTGATGCCTGGATAGATCAATAGACATTTCCCAAGATGGCTGGAAGAAATAGAGTGTTTTTGATGTATCATTTTTGACACTCTCAATTCTCTTATTTATCCTCTGAGTGAATATTTCCTCATCTGCATTTAATTCTACTTGGTCACTCTTAAAATCAGTATTTTGCCTTTCCTGTAAGAAGGCCTCTTTTTGCTCTTTGAGCAACTCCCTTGCAACTCTATCTCTGGCTGCCTTTGTCAGTCTCGGTTTAACTTCAGGTTTCTGTTCATCTTCCTTCTCATAAGTGAGAATTTTAATAATCTCTTTATTGGTGAAATTATCAGGTTGGGCTTCTTCATCATCAAACCGATCATATTCATTTAAGGTTGTATCCAAGTTCTTTGTACCCTCCTTTTCTTTGTGGTCGACATCAACCATCTGACTCTCTTCAATTGTAGTAGGATCTGAGGGACTGATTATCCTAATCTTAGGAAGAGTTTTCATATCAGCCATTTCTAGTACTTGATCTTTCTGAGTTAGTATTTCTTGTTCCACAGTATACAATTCGGTCTGATATCTTTTTACAAATGATTTGATAAACTCGTCATGATTAGTGATCCATGAACCACCATCGATGATCTTAGTTATTTTTAGATAAATTCCATAAGCAATTGGTGCTAATTTTGTGAATTTGTCATAATACGCAAGTGAAAGTAATTTCGGCCAGTTGAGAAGAGCAACTTCATATTTTATTGTCCCCTGTTGTCTGAATTTTTCCATAATTGATGAGGAATTAATCATGATATTCTGAATATTGATTCCCTTTTGTTTTAGATCAGAACACAAAGAATTCAATTGACGAAGCGATTTGTCTACATAATCCTTCCCCTTTTTAGTTAGATCAACAATGAACATATCTCGTGAGGGGTGTAAGGTGATCAGTCCATTATCTTTTAATTTATCCAGTGCTTTGGATTTAACCTCATCTATAGATAGCCTACTATCTTTAGCCATATAAAATTGGTATAGGTTTGATAAATTGGCAACAAGTGTATCTAACTGCTGGAAAATTGATTCTTGAGTTAACACTGGTTGATTTTGTAAAAGTTGATCGTAGATCTTCTGATTATTAAATATTTCATTGTACTGCCTGAGAGCGTCGTCTACCTTGAGTATTGACTGATCATCAGAAGGTATATAGTCAGCTTTTTTTTGGCTATTCTTTTCCGATTTGATTTCTTTTGGTTTAGTATCTGGAATAGTTTCTGGAGTAGGAATAGTAGGGATTGGCTGAATTGATTTATTTTCCTTATCGACTTGAGTAACCTGAGTAACTTGACTTTCCTGTGTTTTAGTGGTTACGTTCGGCTTTTCTTCAATATCAATTTGATTTTGTTCTACTTCGGCATTGACCTCTTCTACCCCTTCATTGATATCTTCTTTCTCAACATCAGAAATTGGTGCCTCTTCAACTGGATCTTCTTCCAGTGGATCTTCATCCTCAGTATCATTAATCGGCTCTTCTGTCTCTGTATCTACATTCACAAATGGATTATCTATCTCTATTTCAGAAACCTCATCAACATGTTCCACCTGGTCTTGTGTCCGATTAATCGACCTCTCATAATAGATAACCGAGTTGATCAGATCTTCACTTGGATCTGTAACAAATATCCTGCGAAAAGGGTGATCAGGTAGCAGTAAACAACTCTTCTCAAATAATGGAATACGTTTCTTCCCATCCTCGTACTCGGAAAATTTATTTTTGGTTATGAATTTGCGAACCTCATTATTATAGGACAGAATGATTTTAGGCATGGTATTAAAACGGGATTCTTTCATTCTGGTTGCTCTATGAACCTTACTTACATCATCGAAACCCGTATTCTTGTCATCAAGTATAACCCGAACCTTATCCATTGTCATTAACGCTGATAGTTCATAATCATTGATCACAATGGAATGAATCGGGTCGCCCTCAATATCCGCTTTAAGAGAAAGCGTGTATAACAAAAGTAGTATATCTCTGAAAGTATAATTTTCCATGGAGATATATGCTCTCCTTGGAAGTAAGAAATCATCCTTAGAACAATCTAATGTAGAAATTAGTTTCATTTGATTAAAAACAGATAGTAGACTTCGGGCTACGATGTCATCGGTCAGATTAATTTCGTTTTCAAAAGAATCAACCAATTTTTCCAAGAGTTTATCAAAGGAATCAACTTGTGACATAAGTTCCCCGAAAGCCTCCCGGATATCAGACCAGTATTGATTGAATTCAGCAGCAATATTCTGTTTCGGGGAGTATGTGAAGAGCGCACCAACCAGTCTGAAAAAAGGCATCCAAACTTCAAAGGGATTATTTTTTATTATCTCTAACAAATCTAAACGAAGAGTAATTGGGTCAATTTCTGAATATCCCAATGGTCTAGGGCCACCAACTACAACTATCGAGGTATCTATTTCTTTTATTTGAGGGGTTTTTATTGACTCCAGATAGAAAGAGTAGGTAAGTAACCAAGATTGAAATTTATCATGATCTGCATGTACTACTATTGATGATCCAGGTATTTGTGAATAATTCATAATCTCGCCATCATCCAAATATAGCCGGAAGCAATAGTGTGAAGCTGAAATTGTCTCTTCCAGAACCGCAGATGTAAATCCATCAATATCATAATTATAATCAATCTCATCACTGAGTTTCGAGGTCCTGGAGATGCGATCAATCAAACGATAAATAACTGCCCGATCGATTTTTTGCATCTGAGAATGTTTCTGTGTAGATTGGAAAAAACTAATCTGAAAATTCTTGTTGATCTTAGTCAAAGAAGACATATCCAATAAATTGGGGTACTGATCTAGCATGTAATGCTGATCAACAAGTCCAGTGACAATCTGAGATCGGACATCGGATTCTGGGTGTATTAAGCTCTTGGTACTGTATTCAACACCTACAATTAGAAATACATTTTCTTTTGGAGAATTAATGATATGGATATCTACGTTATTTTTAATAAGATGACTAAGGTAGGATGAGATGTTTTTATCTCTGACTGTTTTTGTATCAATCGTGGATTGATTATGTAGCAGATATTTATCACGAAGACTTCTGTAAGTTACCTCCTCATCAATTAGAGGCGAAGTGTTATACCTCAATTTTTTAATTGTTTTAGAGGTTTGTTTGGGAAGTTGCTTCTCATTAAATATTTCGAGTTGACGGGGAAAGGTGATAGCAGCAATTCTAATAAACTGAATACTGAGTGATTCTTCACTGTACAATTTCTTTCTCAACACTCCCCTGTCTGTGTATTCCAGGGATATAGTTGGATATGCTCGGTCGATTGATTTTTTTACGTCATTTGACGGATTGTCGTTTGATTGGGGAAGCATATATGTTATTATGTCATGAATTTATTATAAGTAAAAATATGAATTAATCGATTGGTTCATTATTAAGAAAGTTTCAATCTTAATAATTCTATGAAATGCGTAGTATGCTCACAATACGCATTTGTAAATTTGTTAAATAAAATTGTTGGATATAGATCCAATTATCGATAACTGATCGATCTGTTCAAAATAGTAAAATCACTGTCAATACAAGTAGGTTAATACTACTTTCTCGTTTTTCTGAGTTTGAAAACACCTAATATCGCGATACCAAGTAATGTGGGAATTAATAGTAAGGACGCATCTTCAGTCTTTACACTGGTTTTGATCAGAGTTTCTGTCGATCTATCACCCTGTTCAGTCATTGTTTTTGTTATAGTATCAGCAGATTGAGATTCTGTAGTTGTTGGCCCTGTAACTGTTTCTGTATCAGTTTCTGTTATGGTAACATGGGGAGCTAATTCACCGGACACTTCTTCTGACAATATGCTCTCTCCGGTTGTAGTAACTGCACTAACTGCATAAAAATAAGTCTGATTCAAAACTACTTGAAAGTCATCGTAGATCAAATTCGATGTTTCTACTAAAAAAGTAAAATCATTAGTTTGTTGACTTTTGTAAATTCGGTAAGAAATTACAGGGGTGGTAGCACTGTCTAAGGGAGGGTTCCAAGTTAAACCAATACTGACAAGACCCACATGCGCTTTTATCTGCTGAGGAGGGGAATTGTTCTGGAAAATCTGGACACGATGGTTGTTAAAATCAGCCACAAAGATATGTGTCCCATTGACTGTTATATCACCAGGTAAATCGAATTGTCCATCTCCAGTACCAGTACTACCAAATTTAGACACAAAATTCCCAGCTAGGTCGAAAATCTGGATGCGATCATTTCTAGAATCAACTACAAATATATGAATCCCATTAACTGTTATACCACTGGGAATGTTGAATTGTCCATCTCCAGATCCAAAATTGCCAAAATTATTCACAAAATTCCCTACCAGATCGAAAATCTGAATGCGATGATTATTAGAATCGGCCACAAAAATATGAGTCCCGTTGACAGTTATACTACGAGGACTACTGAATTGCCCATCTCCAACGCCACTACTGCCAAATTTAGTCACAAAATTCCCTGCTAGATCGAAAATCTGGATGCGATCATTATTAGTATCAGTTACAAAGAGATGCGTCATATTGAATGTTACGGCATAAGGACCACTGAATTGTCCATCGCCAGTGCCACTACTGCCAAATTTAGCCACAAAATTCCCTTCCAGATCAAAAATCTGGATGCGATGATTGTTAGAATCAGCCACGAAGATATGTGTCCCATTGATTGTTACACCATTAGGAAAATCGAATTGCCCATCTCCAGATCCAAAACTGCCAAAATTAGCCACAAAATTCCCTTCCAGATCGAAAATCTGGACGCGATGATTGTTAAAATCAGCCACAAAGATATGAGTCCCATTGACTGTTGCGCCATAAGGCTTATTGAATTGCCCATCTCCAGATCCAAGACTACCAAATTTACGCACAAATGTTGGATTTACTGCAGTATTAGGTTCTCCTGAGACATGTAATGCATTAACTGGGATATTAGAATATAGTTCTCCTGATAATATGCTGAGCACAACAATCAGCAAAATTAAACGTTGAAAAATTCGTGATACATTCGTCACTTTTGTGACATTAACCATCATTAGTTAAGGTTTTTCAAAGCACCGAGTTTTTCTTCTTAATTACTATACATTTGAAAGCAATATATTGATATCTAATATTGACCAAGCAATTCTGAAATCTAAGTGCGTATTATCATCCTAATACGCACTTCCAAATAAAGAAGTTTCAATTAAATTTAAACTGTCGAACATCTCAAACTAGCTAATTCTTTGAAATACGGTGTACTGATCGATCGATATTCAAGGAAACAATAAATTGATATAAATTACAAATGGTGGAAAACACTACTCAAAAGCCTTAAGAATATTACTAATTAACAAAATATGCATGTACAGATTATATGCAAAACTGATGTTTTTGACTTTATTTTTTGTTTTAACTGGAAGTGCGTTAACACCTGTTTCAACTAAACTAGACACTACGAAAATCGGTGTCGCAGCAGGAGACAAAAAGTCTTGGGAAATCATTAAACTGACAACAACTGGAGAATTTGATTATTTAATTGGCCCTAGCAAGAAAGGAGATAAAATTAGTATTGAAGTCGTCAGTGTTACATTGGATAGTTATAACCGTATCACTGTCAAGACTAAGCTACCAAATGGAGATGTTAGTGAACACCCAATGGGGTTAGATGATATTGATGATTCAAAACTTATTATTTTCACAGATTGGGGCTATTGGGAAGCATATGCGGAAATGCGGAACTGGGATGTGGTTGATGGTAGTGGTACGTTTGGACGTTCATACTCCAGTACACAAACATACACTGAAAGTAATCGAACTCTTGATCGGATTGACTTCTTTGGGGATATTTCCCAAGAGGAAATTTCTGAAAGTGCTGAATATGATAAGTCAACTGGTTTCTTGAACAAAAGAAGTTTGACTGACAAGATAACCTATACCAACGGAAATACTAGTCTGTTAGAATACGAATTGGGCTCCCCGGGCTCTGATGATATATTGTTACCTAGTTTCGAATTCACAACGATTTTCATTACATTCTCTTTAATATTCATTCCTATCATCCATAAAAGAAGAAATTAATACATAATTTATTGCCATAAATCATAATTAATACTATATGCTTTGTTGAAAAATTCTCAATGTCCAAAATTGTTCATTTCCAATAACAGGATGAAATTATATACAAAAAATCGTATAACCAGTTCCCTTTTCTTATTTCTTGGTAACTGTGCCATCAATGACAATGGTTTGGCGTTTTATAACTCCCATCACATGTCCTATAATAGATTTTTGTCTCTGATTATGAGTGTATTTCCATAATTTTGGAAAATTCTTGTAAAGTCTCAGACTTCTATGTAGAAAGCTCTTAGTATCACGATCCGCAGCATTAGATTTTGATTCCGCAGTCATTTGAATACTATATCACTATTATTGAATTGGATCTATCGAAAATATTTCAAATACGTATTTTCATCCAATTGTGCAATTCGCATAATTTATGAAACTAGTATATCTTTAATCAATTAATGAGTTTAATCATAAAACATCTAGTTGCATTCATAGGTGTTAGATCATTGGAGTTGCATCGTGTTATAATGCTCTTTCCAATTCCATCAGACTAATAGTGGTGACCACAACAATCACAAATCGGATAAAATTGTAAGAAAGTATCTCGAAATTAAATTTATTTGAATACCATCCTTTATTACCAAATCCATAATTATCCTGGTGCCCTTGATTTTTTATATTTTGTTCGATCAATCTTTGTGTATTAAGTGGCTTGATACTCAAACCATCCTTAGCTGTGGCTTGCTGGATCTCTTTCTTACTCATAGTACTCATTTTACTTCACCCAATCAACTAATGTGTCAATTTTATAGGTATCATCAATACACCACTTACCGTGAAGTCCTTTGCGTTCCTTTTCCGCAGCTGACAATTTATAGGAGGAAATTGATAATTTATTGGGAATCGAAGTAGAAACAACATTCGCAGGTCTAAATGTGGTTTTACTAGATCTTGGATAACACAATTTAATCAAATGTTGGTCAATTAATTGCTCAACTTCGTTATTTGATAAATCCTTGACATCTAGGGTGTTATCAAATAATAATTGAGATGTTTTGAGATTTTTAGATAAAATCCCACCCAGATAGATAACAATCCCGTGTCTCTCATGAATGCTTTCAATGAGGTCATGTAGTCTATCATAGAATACATCGGCACTCTCACTCAAGCTTAGACCGTATCTGAACATCCCTTGGTGTATGGCACGATATTCCTTACTACCAAAAACCACATTGCTGAGATTATGTTTACAGGTGATAAATTCATCAATATTCGCCTTCAAGACATTTCTCAACTGTTGACGGGAACTTTCAAAGCTTTGTTCTTGGGCACTAGAGAAATCTTCGAGTAGTGTCTGTAGTTCATTAACCCGCATACTCTTGTATATTCCCTGACTGGCTTCTTTATTCAAGGATTCGCGATATGCTCGTATCTTCTCATCCTTCGCCCTTTGCAGATCCTCAATTTTCATATTATAATGATCTTGTTTCATTCGTACGAAATCATTGGGTGACATACGTAATACACTCGATTCTACCTCAGCCAGTAATATTTTTTTTAAGTCAGGGTATATAATCACTGAGCCACGGAGGAGTGGAGATTTATTGGCACTGTTATTGGTACTGATATTACCAGTTGTATTCAATCGTTCCAAAGTATCTAATAATTGATCTATGGTATCTATTTGCATCTTCAAATCATCCATAAATATCATATTCTCACGATCGGCATATTGTCTCCACTTACCAAATAACCCATTACTATTCATCATGACCTGATCCGCACGTTTGTAGAAATCCTCTTTGCTGAGCAGCCATATGATAGACGGATTCTGCCCCAACTCAAAAGAATTTGTGGACGATATATTGTTATTACCATCAATATTGCCAATATATGATATTCCAGCAGAGGCCCGTAAAGATAATAAAGCAAACAATCTGGTAGTTGCTCCAGGATAACCTAAGAAACAATTGTTAATTTTACCCTTATCGTCGCCATATGCATTGATATGATCGATTATAGTAACACTGCTCTTTGGATCTGACTGAAATCTCATTACATTCTCTTGATTATGATCAGAGAGATAATTTTCGGTTAAACTCATCTTTGGTTCATCTATAATACTATGATATGGAGACTGAAATGAGTACCCTTGATCCCAGTCATACTGGTATCGATCAGTGGATTCAACCATTAAATTCATTTTTAGGGATTGTCTAAACTTTCTCCTAGACTTTCGTCCTGATGTGCCTTTGGAAACCGTAGTTTGATCCAAAAGGTCATTGGCAAATAAGTAATCCAGTATATCTAGATCATTGCTAAGTATAATCTTATCTGAAAAGGGCTCGTAGTGAACTTCAAAAGAAGACTGTCTTGTAAATCGATCGATCTGCCCATTATTGCTACTCCCCTTATGAACAGTGGAATTATCAGTTAAAACTTCAATCTCTATTATCTGAGGTTCGGGTACAAGTTCAATTTCAGAAATGTAGAGGTTTCGAATTCTTCCTGATTTGACATCATTCCCAATTTTTCTATTGTTAATTCTCATCCATGATTTTACCTGTTTGGTCAATAAATCCACATTATTTGCATCCTCTAAACTCACCCCACCATTATACAATGAAAATGCCAGTTCAGAAATCTTGAGATGGGGTTCGAACAATTTGGCTGCCAATAATGCGAGCACCTTTTCTTTTTTGTTTTTCATATGGAAGATATTATTGTAATGATTTTCAATTTCCTCGATAAACTCATTGATAACAGACGGATTTTCTACATAACCCTCTTGAGCGAATTGATAGATGTAATTTTTTGCTGTGGTCTTGATTTGTCTTTTCTTAAGTACCAACGCACTAACCCCAGTGTTTCTGATTTCAGCGCGGGTATTGAGAAATTCGAATTGATCTGTGGCAATCTGGAAATACTTGATAAATCCATTTGAATTAATACAAAGATCTTGACATACATCCTTAATACCGATGCTAGTGATAACTCCATCCTGGTAGGTTCTCATTAAGAGAATGATAACTGCAGCTAAATACATCCTTGCCTTTTTAGAGTAATAATCCAAGGAGGAAATAGCCAGTTCCTCAAGTTTTTCATTAATAAGAAATTCTCTCGCACGATGATATTTAATGGGTAAGGCTTTCATTATTCTTTTGTAATCTCGCATTCTGGCCAAGTGTTTAGATTCAGGTAATCTGGGTCTGGAAACTCTTAGGCTATGCAACATACCAAGCCCCTTCAACTGCTTGGCAATATCCTGTTGATGTTTATCCCTAAATTCTAGATCTATTTCATTGTGACTAATGCTTAACACACCATTGGGGTCCTCGTAAAAAGAAGTATTATTATCAATATCCAAGATTTCAGGATCAATAGTAGCTCTTGGATCCCCGTATTCCATAATGGAATTCAGTTCATAAGTTGAAAATCCATAAAATTTAGTATCTTTGTTGTAATTTAGTGGATACCGTTCAAGGATTATTTGTATTAGATTCTCCCGGAGTTTCTTCTTTTCAGTTTGTTTTTCGAATGGTGACTTTTCGTGATTATCTAGATCTCCTAAGAAGAACTTTCTCAAATCTCTTGAGTATTCACTAGTTTTTATATCAGAATTGGTACCTTTTGTAAAGACCATAACTACATATCGGATTCATCTAGCGTTGTCATTGCGCTTAGTATTTGGAATTTTGCTTCCCCCTGATATACGGAAAGTATAAACGGATATACAACGTTTTCTTAATTAGTTACTGACCGCTATTAGAATAATTATTAATAAATTAGAATATTCTTTAATGGCTGACAAAATATTTCAAACAATGAATAATTAGATATTAAATGATCTCTACAAAACCTGTGATGGATTATAAACCAATTCAGTGAAAAATGATGTTCCCTCCGTAATATATTAGTATCCACTAGCGAAGTGAATAATCGACCATCGATGATCGCATAATTAATCATATTTTCTATACTTCTTATATGTTAATCTCTATTATTTTTGGATATTTGCATTATATTTGAGAAAAACCATATTTTTCTTAAGAAAAACTTGGGGTAACTCTTGTTTTCCCCAATATCAATATAATACCTATAACTCAATCACGAATTGATAATATGAATAAATCATTTCTAGTTACATTTATCATAGTTTTAATCTCCATACTATTAATCAATCCACTGAAGGGTCTTTAATAACGCGAATCGAAGCGGAACAAAATACAGCAATAAATCCGGGTTATGCAGATCATTTCGGTAGTAGTGGTAGTGGTAGTGGCCAATTTTGGTATCCATATCCTATTGCAATGAATGGTACGCATATATTTGTGGGTGATGACTATGAACGAGTCCAAATATTTGATCTGGCCGGGACCTATGTCGACCAGTTCGAAGTTTTTCAAACACCTTCTACTGATGATAAAGCAAGAGATACGGTAAATGGCATTACGGTAAATGAGACGCACATTTTTGTAACAGTACAATTCGATGGACTTGATAAAAATGTTGTAAGAGTAGAAATATATGATCTCCAGGGTACATATTGTGGAAGATTTGGGACATGGGGAACTGGAGATGGTCAATTCATAAATCCTTATGGAATTACCCACAATGAAACCCATATTTTTGTGACGGATATTAGTTATAACCGAGTCCAAATATTTGATCAAGCAGGGAATTACAAAGCAAAATTTGGGAGTACAGGTAGTGGAAATACACAATTTAATAATCCATCATTGATTGATGTTAACGATGATAATATTTTTGTTGCTGATTCAAGAAACTATCGAGTGGTCATATTTGATAAATCTGGAGTCTATCAAAGTAAATTTGGTAGTCAAGGGGTTAACGATGGACAATTCGATTTCCCACATGATCTTTATGTGGATGAGAAAAATGTGATCGTAAGCGAAATTGTGAATAATAGAATACAAGCGTTTGATCTAACTGGTAATTTTGTTACTATTTTTGATAGCACTAATTCGGGTTTTGGAGAACTTATCAATCCCCGAGGAATTACCGCTAATAGTAGTCACTTGTTAGTTGTTGAATATACAAATAGCCGGGTACAGATCTTTGAGAGGAATTATCCTCCACAAAAATTACTTGCTTATTCTAATATATTAAATGGATCTATTACATTGACCTGGGAACGCCCAATAGATGTATTATTCCATCCGTCTTATGGTTACAAGGTTTATAGGGGCACTCAAGTAGATAATTATGAATTTCTCTATGAAACTCCAAACTTATTTTTCTATGATTTTGCAATTGTGGTTGATCAGAACTATTACTACAAAGTAACAGCATTAACAAATACTGGAGAAAGTAAATATTCAAACGAAGTTTTTATTAATGTACCAATACAAATTGCATTTACCGAAACCCGAACAGAAATACAAACTGACGTTCAAACCACTACCATACCTGTGACTGAAACTATTGTTGAAGTAGAAACTTCCAATCAAAATGTCACTAAAACTGTCTATGATACTAAAACAGAAACTGATGTTAAAACAGAAACGACTACTGAAAGCAATGACTTAGCGAGTGAAGTCACTGTTACTGAAATTTCAACAAAAACAGGAGAAACTAACTTTCCTTTTCTTAGTATTCTTCTTCCATCATCAATGATACCCGTGATAATGAAAATAAGAAAAAAGAGGTAAGTAAATTCTGGAATTAGAAATCGAGATCAGAAAACACTGAAATTTTTTCTCTTTTTCCCTGTTGATGAGATTTTCGATCTATCGATTATCTAACTTAACAATTTTTGAGACATGTGATTTTTTTATTTAATCTTAAAAACTGAACCTTGGCCATGTAATGATTTTATGTCATGAAATTTATATAAACAAAAAAAATAGATATGTTTCATATAATATCTACAACAACACCATGAGTCAGTATATGGCCCATGATTTTCTGATCTGTTAATGTAACATCCTCTCTATCTGGGAAGATAATTTCGAATGAATTTCTATTTTTTATGAACTCTTGACCAATCTTATCTGTGAATTGTATTCGAATTCTGTCGAAATTAAGAGAATAGAGCATGGAGTGGTGTCTTCCTTTTTTGTGTATTGTATCCCTATTGATAATGGTCCAAGTGTCATTGTATCTTTTGTGATTGGATATTATCTCAGCACCAATATTATCAACAAACGAGTGTCTCGTAAGTTTTCTTAAGTCGGAGAGATTGTATTCCACTTTCTTCTCCTCAGAAGTCCGCTCGAAAAATTTATTGAGATAGTTTTGAATTTGATTCGTCTGTATGGGGGTTTTTATGTTGCCTATTGCCTGCAGAACAATCATAGTTCGATATTTTAGAATAATTTCAAACAACTTCAAATTTTCTAAGTGCATGTTTTCAGCTGGCACTAAGATGGTCCTGTTGTTGTGTGAACTGAAAACCAAATCGATATAATCCGCCTTAATTCTGTAGCAGTATTGATCTCCCACATAACGTCTTCTGTTTGCTCTGTTCTCATTTATTGGAATAATACCATGAAAAGGCCTCTTGGCCAAGGAATAACTAACAATGTTTTTGATCTTTAACTGCTCAACCAACCCAATTTGGGTTAGACCACGTAGAATTTCTTTGAGGTGGACAGTGTTATAAAGCGTCTTCTGACGTAAGGCACCAATAGACCACCAAGAAACTTGTTCTTGATCCTGGATTTTACTAAATAGAATTTGTATGATATTGATAGTACTCCGTTTACTCAGGATTCGGGCATCTTGAACTAGTTTGGGGGTATCAAGAATCATACCATTCTCTGAGGTTACTTTAAAAGCGGATTCTTGGCCCTTAGACATTTATAAACAACATATGTGATTACTAGTTATTGTATTTTCGGTAAGATAGCCGATATCTGATAAAAGTTAAAGAATATTCTGACATTCAATTATGATTGTAAGATCCAGATTATTTTTTTGGTTATTTAAATAAAATTGATGATATAGTAGTATTGTGAGCAAATCTAAAGTAGAAGATATTAGTCATACAGAATTTATTAACCCATCAATAGTCGAAAATGATAAAAAATACTCATCCAAACTGTTATCAATCAGTCTTACATCTGGAATTCCCTTGTTTGAGAAGAAGTTTGATGATACCTTCAAGTACAAGAGTCAATTATTTACTATCGGTATCAATGCCTTGCGTGTCTTTCTACTGGATTCATTCAGACGAGCTAACATTACCAATATAATAGTGGACGAATTAACACTAAGAATGGTTAATATTGATGATGTGATAGTCTATTACGTTTACACTGGAGATTCTGTGGTGGGTGAAAAACGTTTCAATGATTTTGTTGAAAGATTGGTCACAATGGACTGCTGGAGACGTTTTAGTCAATCAGAATTTAATATTTATGAGAAAGACACAAAATCCATCTCTTTGGTAGTGGAGGAAATATTTGCGGGATGATTACATGATAACAAGCCCTAATGAAGACCAGGTACCAGATTTAATAACACAAATTGAGCAATCAAAGGAAATTGATGTAAGAAGCAAATATAATAAAATTATGGAACAATATGTTGAGTCTCAAAAGATTAACTCTCAATTAAGAAATGAGGTCAAATGTTTGGAACGAAAAAGGGACATATACAACAATGAGGTAAAGCAATTGATTGTCAATATTGAGATAATAAGACAGGAACGAAACTCTACTAATCAAAAAGTCAGTGATATTAAAGAGGCTCGTAATAACCTGCACAAAGATATTCGGGAACTGAGAAGTCAGATTAAGAGAGAGAAACACAACAAAAGAAAATTAAAGGAAAGTATAAATGATATCAAACAAAAGGCCTCATCATTACAAGGGCAAGTAAAAGTTCTCGCCAAAGAAAGTGAGACTCTGCATAAAGAAATGATGGAAGTAATAAAACAAAAAGATAGGAAAATAAAAGATGCCAATGAATTCCATGAGAAGCTGATAAAGAAGAAGGAGGATCTTAATACATCCAAAAATAACAAATTGAAAATGAGAAGGAAAGTAAAGAGAAAGAGAAAACAGTTTCAAAATAAAGGAATAACAATTTAGTATTAGGATTAAATTCATCTATTTTTTACTTATATAATTTTCATAGTATTAATTCTATATGTCAAAAGCAATCACGGATAAGACCATACTGGATATGGTAGAGGAGGGGAAGAACAACTTTGTCTCATCCAGATTTGAAGATGCTGCAAATTTATTTGAATCTGCTGTCAGGAATTTAGAGAAAATAAACAATCATATCGATTCTGTATATTTCAGTTATGCCAAGATTGTCTCCCTGAACAAAGCAGAGAATTGGGAGCAGGAGATACAAAGTTTACTGGAACTAGGAAAGAGATGTTTACAGCTGGGTTTAACAAAAGCCCTCGAGCAACAAAAAGAAGAATCCAATTCTTTTGAGAAAAGTATCTACATGAACCACGCCCAGAAAATCATGAAGATCCTGAATTTAGAAGAAGAAAGGGAGAGTATTGTGCTATCACTGGTACAGCTTTACAAATCTCTGATTCAGGACGAAAACACTACCCATGATGTACGGGAAAATTTCCAGGAAAGGATAATTGGATTCTGTACAGAATATGATCATCCCAATCTTGTGATGGAATATGAGCGAATCAAGCTTTGCCAGATACTAGAAAAAGCAGCTGATTTTCTATCAACTTCTGGAAAACTAGCTGTTGATGTAATCGCTGCCAATAAATATATCAAATCTGCAAGTATCTATCTAGAATTCAATATGCAAAAAGAAATGATTAAGGTGCTGGAAAAGGCTTTAAAATGTAGCAAACACGGTCAGTTTTACAAGTTTGGATTTACCAAGATCCAACGACCCCCAAGGGCAAAAGATGACAGTGGGAAGGAACTTGATCCTGATCCCGATATGGCCGATGAGCAAATCAACGAATATCTTGAGCACTTGCTCCAAAGACTATAATTCGGGTGAGAGATTTGGAAGTAATAGATGAACAAACCCACCATTCACTAGCAGATGAATCTATCGATCGATTCAAATCAATTATACCACCTATTATTAATTATATTAATAGAGAGGTATTTGAATTTAAAGGGAATAAGTATTTGGTAAGACCTTCTTTGCAAGAACTATTGGTTGAGGCAAAAATAAGAAATGTCAGAGTATTTCGAGGAATATTAAGGGAATTCCATCTGCAAGGTGTAGAAACACTGGATGATCTGTATGATTTTAGTAAATCAAAAATACTTCATCTTGACAGCTTTTCTCAACAAAATGCGAATAAACTAATTAAACATCTGATAAGAATAAAACACAAGGGTCCATTACTACTGGGAGGCGATAAGTTAGAATTACTTGAGAATGAGTATTTCTATCTTGAATTTGTAAAAGATATTGATATGATATTATTCAAACATATGAATGGGAAACAGGGTTTAAGATCCAAATCATTGATTGAGATCTGTGGATCTGATGGGGTAGGTAAAACACAATGGTGTATGACTGCTACCTGCAGTATGCTACAGGTGGGAAAACGAGTGGTATATGTGGATTCTGATGATGCTTTCAATTACCCAAGGATAAAACAGATTGCAATTCAAAATAAATTATCCCAACGCTCAATTAAGGATAATGTTATGTTATCAAGAATTGATAGTTTTGATGAACTCGATCTGTTACTTCAAGAATTGTCCCATTCATTATCAGAAAATAATGTGGGTATGATAGTGATAGACTCCATCATGCAGCTATTGCAAAACACCTATCCGGTGACAACTAATAACTCCTGGGACAACATTGCCATCCGACAGCTACACTTGAGAAGAACAATGAGACGGCTGCGATCGATGGCGAGAAATCAAAATCTGATTGTAATATATACTAATTATACAAGGGAGGGGAGATACAAAGTGCCATTGAATATCACTGACGAGTTTCCCGATGATGATGCCGACGATCTGAAATATCTAACCAAACTTCTGAAACGACTAGCCTACATCCAATTACCTATGGGTGGACCAACACTTGCACATTCATCAGACTTGAGGATTTATCTCGGTCCAGATGGTGATAATCAATCCAGATTACTGGCATTGATAGAAAACTGTTCTTATCTCCCCAAAGTATCGCTAAATTATATCATTACAGGCGAGGGCATCAAATCCTTTAATTCAAGCACAATAGAATTACAGAAAGACCACGTTGATGATCTGAATGAATTACTAGGCTAAATTATTAAAATTGATCGATTGAATAATTCTAAGAAGTCATAGTGTCAATTATCCTTTTCTGTCGCATTTCCTTATTTATTTCAGTCATTTCAAGTAATCTTCTTATATCCTCTGAATAAACCTGATTGTCAGGCCTTTCCAAATGCAACTCTTTGATCTCCATACCTACAAAACAATTATCTTCAATCTGTCTTATGGGATTACCCTCGACATGAATAATCCGTAACTTAGTACCACCAGTAAACATCTTTGAAGTAAGTGCATTTAGCCCACAATTTTTCAGATAGATAATCTCAAGATTAGGAATTTTTCCGAATTCAAATCTTGATAAATCAAATTCGCCACTTGGTCGATTGTTGTTAAATATAAGAGTTTTCAAATGTTTAAGCTTGATCAGAATGCGAATATCCGGCTGTTTTACTAATCGAATATTACTTAGATCAAGGGTACGAATAAAGAATTTCTCTGGATGATTGAGAAAATACCTTGTTCTGATAATAGGCTTTCCAGATGACTTTGCCAATTCGAACATCTCTCTACCCTCATTCCTTTTATCGATCGATTGATCCTCTTGAATATCGGAATGATGAATGAATTTAGTTGAAGTAGTCAATATTTCTTCCAAACTGATATTGCTATCAGCTAAGGTTCTGAAATAATGTAAAACATCGAAATCGGTTGAGATACTATCTGGATTAATTTTTGCAGTAGGTAATTTTCTTAGGAATAAATCTTCAACCTGTTCCTGTAGATAAGTGAAATCATCAATAATCACTTGAGGAGATATAGCAAAGTTATTTATGAAATTGTCACGAACCTCCGATGAAAGTACCTGTTCAAACCCTAATTCTTCTGCTCTGTTAAGTATAGCATCAATTATTGTGATTATCTTTGGTTTAATCAGATCACAAATTAAATCCAAGGCATTCTGATCTGAGACTAGAATTCCGTACCCATTTCTCGATTCCCAATCTGGTTGAACAAAGTTAATTTTGTCAAGACCATCCAAATCTTTCTTCAGATAGATTCCCAGATGATTTTTAAACACCGAAATAGTTATTTCATCAGCATAGAGTTCTTCTCTTTCCTTACTACTAAATAAAGTCTTTAATGAGAGTATTCTATCAAAATCAAATTGACTTTCAAAAAATTCATGAAGCATTGATAAATACTTGTTCTGAAATTGTAGACGCATATTGTAAATTCGAAGTTTGATCTTTGGGAAAAGAGATGGATCATCTTCATGCCAAATATCTAATAATAGCTGTAGTTTCCAAGCAATATCTGGAGCTAGTCCATCAATAAATAATGAACTGCGTTCATCGATATTCTTTTGCACATCTCCCTTATGTAGATAGATCGGATTGGCAATTTCTTCTACCAACTGCAATATTCTCTTTAAATCAATTTTACGGGAACTAGAAATATTATCCAAGATGGATTTCTCGTCAATCGAATTAATGTGTGAACCCAGTTGATTCGATATCACATGGAAAACTGCCTCTTCAAACCTGTTCAGCTTCTTGTTCGAAACATCATTGGGTACCACAATCTTCAATGCTGTGTTACTTATGGAAAGACCTGTCACCTCAATTCCCCTCATTGCCTTCTTCAAGGCATTGGATTTAATAGAATTCGAGTTAAGAGACTTATCAACAGTAGCTATATGTATCGCCTACTATATTGTAGAGATCATTTATATTTAAATAAACAGGAAAATTAATGGACAATCTTCTTAGTTATTTAAATAAGAATACTAGTACTATTGGTATAGGAGTTATCAAATGGAAGAGGTTCTAAATTTTTTGATAGAAACCGTAAAACCATTAGTAGTAGATTCATCGAAGGCGGAACCTGAAAAGACAAAACTTGCAGATGGTTATGCTATTTTACTCGAAGAAAATCGAGATGTGACAGATCGTGTCATTCAATCAAGTAAACTGTTTATCTCTGATAATAGATATCTGGAAACATTGATAAATAAAATTGAAACGATCATACAACCCCTCTCTGAAGATATTACCATCGAGAATGCAGATTTAGAAAGCTTCAAACTTATTCTGGCAGGGAAGAATATACTTTTGGATGAAAATATTGAACTACAATCTCGAATACAGCTTGCTTGCGATAAATTCGATGAAGCTCAGTACAAGCCATACAATCCCTATCACTCAAGAGTTGCACTGGCAAGAGCAATCGCAACCTATGAATATAGTTACGGTGGTAAAGAATTTCGCAGGACAAAAAAGGAAAAAATAGAAAATTAGATTTGTTACTTAAATAATATTCAACATATGTATTCTATATGCAAAACTTACTGGATACTAATCAGGAAGAAACAATATCAAAATTGCGTAAATTCTCAATCCTATTAGTACCAGTAGCCCTCTTCATAATCGATGCATATTTTGTCCGAAGAGATGGCGAATACATAATTATTGGGGATACTGTATTAACAGTGGGTGACCTGTTACTATTATTCCTTCTTGCCATAGCACTGGTAGCACTTATGAGGCCAATGGAACAAAAAAAATACCAGAGACACTAGTTGTGGTTACTTAAATAGATTTGGAGACATATAATTATTCTATGGCTACACAAGCTGAAGACCGACCGACTTTCGAGTTGGAAGGACGAACATACTTAGCTGAGCCTACAATGGTTGAGTTCCTTGCGGAGGCAGGGTTCAAGACACCAAGTGCTCAGAAGCGTGCACAATCTGCTTTGGAAAAAGCCGGATATGGAGATGTATCAGGATTGCTTGCACTGTCAACAAAAGATTTAGAAGAAATCGATGGGATTTCAGAAGTTAATGCGAAAGTAATCAATACTCATGCCTTAAAAGTCAAACTGAAGGGAAAATTGGTTATCAATTATGAAGGAATGGTTAAGCGAGAAGAAGATTTCAACTATCTCCCTACCGGATCATCCTCATTAGATGAGATGCTTACCTATTCTGGAGGTCAAGTCGGCTGGAGATCAAAAACCATGGTTGAGTTTTTTGGTGAACCTGCGATGGGAAAAACTCAGATCTGCTATACCGCATGTGCGATGGTTATGGCAAAAAAAGATAGAGGAGGTTGGGAACGGGGAGTGGCATATATTGACACCGAAGGTGCTTTTGTTCTGGATCGTTTCAAGTATCTCGCAAGATACTGGGGTGCAGATATGAAGAAGATGCAGGATAAATTTCTCTATGCTCGAGCAGATAATATGGATGAGGTGGAATTGGCTCTGGATGAAATAACAAAAGTAGCGAAGGAAAAGGATATAGGAATTATTGTGATCGATTCAATCATGGATGCATTGAAAAGTCAATATCCCGTTGGTATGGATGAATTAAAAAATCTTCAACCCAGACAAAAACATCTCAAACGCGTGTTGGATAAACTAAAGAACTTAGCTTTACTATTCAATATGGTAGTATTTTATACCAACCATGTAAGAGCCAATATTTCAAGGGATAAATCAGTTCCCGCTGTTGGAGCCCAAGGTGGGGCTGTAATGGGCCATGCATCAGATATTCGAATATATTTACAAAAAACGAATAAAGCACAGAGACAGGATTTCAAATTTGATAACGAAGTAGCAGGTCATGTTGGACTAAAAATTGGAAGGGCAACAATTGTTGATTGTGGTTTCTTACCAGAAGGCAAAGGGTTCTATCTGATTGGACCAATGGGGATTGCAGATCCAAATAATTACAATCATATATTAAAACAGGCAACCGAGTACAAAGAAAAAGGATATATTTCCTTGGATGGTATGGGTAATGCACTGGTTCATTTAGATCCGAATGCGAAGAGACCTAGGACGTATATTGAAGAAAATCAAGCAAAAATTTACGGAGTGAAAAAGGAAGAGAAGAAAACTACAAAGAAAGCTACCAAGAAGGCAACATAATAAATATCACAAAAATTAAAATAAAATCATAATTTTTCAACAATATATTCAACAATCTTAGATGCTAAATCATAACCAGATTTATCTTCCAGAAGCATACCAGTGAATTCATACAGGTCAAGTGAATTTTTAATTGTGTTTAATTCGTCTCCGAACTCATTCTTGATGAAATCACATATTTCTCTAAATAGGTCAAATTCTATAATCTCTCTTTCCAATTCTCTATCAATTGACTGATAATACAATATGGCACGGTGAAGGAAATTAATAGTGGAAGAGATATCCCCTAATTTCAAATAAGATTTGGCTATTCCAATATAGGAATCCCATTTATGCTCAATCAAGGTATAAAGCTCACCAACGATATTCAGACTATATTTTTCAATTGCCCGTTCATATT
Organism: Candidatus Heimdallarchaeota archaeon LC_2; assembly: GCA_001940725.1. The sequence goes on from MDVR01000087.1 coordinate 29,863, forward strand.
TCCCCTTATCATATAGATCATTTCCATCTGATAGATTTAGATATCCAGGATAATTATTAGGATTACTTACTGCTATGACTAAACCCAATTCAGGATTTTTGATGTAAGGGATCTCTGGATGATTTTTATCTGGATCGTACATTTCATACATATCAAGTGAGGATTATTGGTTTATGGAATTATGTAATTCTTTAATTATATCAAATGATTCAGGTTTTTCTTGGGACTCTCCCGCACAGTTCATTACTTATTACAGCAGTGAAATGTATATAAGGTCAGCAGGGAAATTCTAATGAATATTTCATTTAGTTCTTGTAGATAGCCTACAAATTTGATTTCCTTACCATCCGGATAAAAGTCTATACTATGAAAATTATTCGTACTATTTATTTTAAAATAATCTTGAAATTTAAAATATAATTTCATCATTGTGATATATGGTTGATACTTTTATTGGACGAGACGTTAAAGAGAAACATAAAAACAAAATTTACTCGTCACTTTTGAAAGGAGAGAAGATCCTAGGGATATTCAATTTCAAGAAAAAGCATTATTTAATCATAACCTCTTATTTCGTGATAATTTGGAACATAGGTTTAGGAACTCATTCTTATAGTAGGATATCACATGACAGTGTCAACGAAGTTAGATTGTCTGATACTCAAAAAGACGCCCTTAGTCTGCTTATCGATGGAAAAGAGACACAATTTCTTCAGCTACATACAGAGGAGTTTTCCACATTAACAGAAATAATTAACTTTGTAATTAAAGAAGGGAGAACTTTCATTATTGGAAAAGGCGTGGATTTCAATCTTGTTAAAAAACTGAATGATGAAATTATTGATGATGGAGAAAGTATTGTTGCAGTATTTAAAGGGCGGAGAGGCAATGATTATCTTTGCTTAACAGGCAAAAGAGTAATATTGTGGATAAGAGGATTAATTTCCGCAGATATAGAGTCGATTTTATTGGAATTTATTGGTAGTGTCGAAGGAAATCAGGGAATAAAGTGGGGGGAGGTTGTATTTAATGTATCGGGAAATATAAGAAAGTTCGGTGAGATGCCAAGAGGGGATGGTAAAAGGGCTGCTGGTATTATTAGAAAGGTACTTAATAATCAACAACAATCAAAATCCCTAACTAATCAAAACTTAAATTCCCAAATAATAACTCCTGAGGCCCCATTATTAATAATTCAATCAAGATATGCAAAAGGCGAGATCACAAAAAAGGAATTTGACAGTTTAATTGATGATATTAATAATTCGAACCCAAAGGCCAACTTCTATTGTGGTGCATGTGGTGCTGAAAATGCGAGTAATTCCAGTTATTGTGTAGAATGCGGTACTATGAGCAAGTAATTGGAATTTAATCGATTGATTTCAAACATATTTGGTTGTGGTATATTCAAATTCAGCCTCATATGATGCAATAATTAACCTATTCTTTGCCCTGGTCACTGCAACATACCATATCCTCCTCTCCTCTTCTTCACCTTCCTTTCCACTTTTCTCATAATGAGTTGCCCTATTAATAACAATTACAAGATCGGCTTCTTTACCTTTGGCTTTGTGAATGGTCATCACTTTTACCTGATCCAAAGAGTTAAGCAATTGCTTCATATTCCATCTCCTTTCGATCCCCTTTGTGATACTGGTACCTGCAGGCTTTGATAATTTACGTGTGATCAAGGATAAAATCTCTGCGGTTTCAAGGTCAATAAGTGAT